>NZ_JAUBOX010000058.1:0-51489 GCF_036700445.1 Microcoleus sp. T3_B1 | reverse complement strand
AATCAGAAGATGTGGGACAAGTATTAGCTCCGAGTTGTGCTTACTTAAACGGCTTAATTGGTAATCAGGTAAAACCTCCATGAGTATAATTGCTCACTGCAAAAGTGACATGCTCCCACTGTGTTTGTGTAATAGCGGTTGAAACCGCCGAGTTTCTAATCTAATAAGTCGGGTTCCCGACGCACTATCATGTCATAAAGCGGTTGAAAGCTAAACCATCCCATACGGTGAGACCCTACTTGCTGCTGTGTTAAACGCGCACATTCTGGCTTGATGAGAATTGGTTTTCCCGCTGCTTCGGCCATTAACTGCGCTTGACAAGAACGTTCCATTGCAATAAACCACCAAGCGGCTTCATCTACTGTTTGACCTACTGTTAACAGTCCGTGATTTTGTAAGATAATAGCTTTTTTCTCACCTAAAGTTTTGGCTATGCGTTTAGCTTCTTCGATTTCCAAAACAACTCCGGTGTAATCGTCAAATAAAGCTTGGTCTTCATAAAAAGAACAAGCATCTTGCGTCAGCGGGTCAAGCAGGCGGCCCAAACTCGACCAACTTTTGCCGTAGGGAGAATGAGCGTGGGCTGCTGCGATTACGTCGGGGCGGGCGCTGTGTACTTGGGAATGAATGGCAAATGCTGCTTCGTTTACGGGTTTATTTCCTTCAACAACTTCGCCTTTGTGGTTGACTAAAATTAGGTCGCTGACTCGAATTAAACCAAAGTGCATTCCAAAAGAATTGACCCAGAAATGGTCGAGGTGTTCGGGGTCGCGGACGGTGATATGTCCGGCAATTCCTTCGCTGAATCCGAAGCGGGCAAATAATCGAAATGCGGCGGCTAAACGCTGTTTGCGGTGGCGGCGTTCTTCTTCAATTGAGTTGAATGTTGGGGGTTGAAAAGTGACTTTGGGGATTTTTATTGCAACCATAGATTTGGGAATTGGGCATTGGCCAAACAGGGCATGGGGCATTGTTGACTGTTAACCGTTGACTGTTGACTGTTGACTGTTAACTGTTAACTAATGACTACTGACTAATGACTACTGACTACTGACTACTGACTTTATCTTCGCTGAGACGCAAGCCTGCGATGTTTTTGCAGTCAAAGGTGGCGTTGTTGCCGGGGCGACGTTCTATTAATTCGATGATTTGTCCGGCGGGGTTTTGCAGAAACCACTGGGTTAATGAGCCGTAGTCTAGAGGGCGCTCTGATAGCGGTTTAAAGTTTTTATTTTGCCATATTTTAGCAGCATTCTGCACGTTTTCGACTCGAAGCGCGACGTGGTGAACTGCTTCTAATCCTCTTTCTTGCTGAAAGCGGTTTTTTTGGTCGCCGGCTGCGTGGGGCGCATCTAATACTACTAAGCCGCCGGCTGGCATCAATAAGGTCATTAAATGCAGCCACAAATCGGAGGGAACATTAATGTTTTCCGCACAAAAGTTAATCGGGAACAAGTCTGGGCCTTCGACAATTTTGGCACCGAAGGGGTAAAAAGATTCGGCATATTTTTCGAGTTCGGTTCGGCTGGGAAATGTGATGACAAAGTGGTCGATCGCAACTTGTTCGTCGTACAGGTGTGTTTCAAACGTCCAGGCTGTTAAAAATTCGGGAGTGATAAATTTGGGGTTGAATTCCAGCAAGCCATTTTTTTCGATGAAAGGTGAGTCAAAATGGCCCTCAAGGTTGCGATCGAACTTTAGGGTTTTTAGATTCAAGTTTTTCATGTATCTCACCCGATGTTGAAGGACGCAAAACTGCGAATTTTGTCTACAAGCTGAATTTGACACACATTTGGTGCGCCTTCAGTCAAAAATAACACAAAATTTAATACAGGCAAGCCGATCGCCCGATCGCAACTCCCAAACCTTTACAAAGCAAGTATTCCCCAATCTAAAATCTACAATCTACAATCTACAATCGGATGGTTTGCCGATCGCGTTCCCGGCCAACCACGCCGTAGTCCAGGCACTTTGGAAGTTGAAACCGCCCGTCACGCCGTCGATATCCAAGATTTCCCCAGCAAAGAAAAGTCCGGGACAGCGGCGGCTTTCCATTGTCTTAAAATCGACTTCTTTGAGGTTGACACCGCCGCAGGTGACGAATTCTTCTTTAAATGCGCCTTTTCCGGCAATCTGATATTCGCCTTGAACGAGTTCTAGCAGGAGGCGATCGAGGATTTTATTCGATAAGTCGGCCCAGCGTTTTTGCTCATCAATGCCGATCGAACTTGTCAAACGTTCCCAGAGGCGGCGCGGCACCGGAAAGGGACAGCTAGAGACAATCAATCGGTGCGACAACTGCGACTTAACCGCTAGCAGTTGCTGCCGCAAAACTTCCGCATTGTACTGGGGAAGCCAATTAATCAGGACAGAGGTTTTATAATGGCGATCGTGCAAAAATCTCGCACCCCAAGCCGAAAGTTTGAGGACAGCAGGCCCGCTTAAACCCCAGTGAGTAATTAGCAAAGGCCCGCTTTGTTCTAATTTAGCTCCCGGCAATTTCACCTTAGCATTAGGAACCGAAATTCCGGCTAAATCTTTGATTCTACTGTCGGAAATATTAAAAGTAAATAGAGAAGGAACGGGCAGTTCTACAGTATTACCTAACTCTTTTGCCCACTTATAACCCGACGGATTGCTGCCTGTAGCGAGAAGAATGCGATCGCACTTAAAACTCTCCCCCGACTTCAACTCAATTTCAAATGTAGGGGCGGTGCCCCCGTGCCCGCCCTCCAATGTTAACTTCTTTACTGAAACTACTGCATCGCCGGTGCGAATTTTTACGCCTGCATCCTCAGCAGCCCGGATCAAACAGTTAACAATTGTCGCCGAATCGTCTGTAATCGGAAACATTCGCCCGTCTTCTTCTGTTTTCAACTTCACACCGTGACCGGCAAACCATTCTACAGTATCGCGGGGTTGAAATCGAGTAAAAGCACCGCGCAGAGCTTTCCCTCCTCTGGGGTAATTCTGCACTAAAACACCGGGGTCAAAACAAGCGTGAGTCACATTGCAGCGCCCGCCGCCAGAGATGCGAACTTTTGCCAGGAGTTGCCGGCCAGCTTCTAGTAAAGTGACGCGGGCCTGCGGATAGGTTTTGGCACAGGTAATTGCACTAAAAAAACCAGCAGCACCGCCGCCGATAACTGTAATTTTGAGCATTCGATCGGACAAATTTTTTCTCGCTTATTCTGGTTCAAAATCGGATTTTTTCGCCCCGCAAGTCGGACAAACCCAATCGTCGGGGATATCTTCAAAGGCAGTACCGGGATCTATGCCTCCGTCGGGGTCGCCTACTTCTGGATCGTAGACGTAATTGCAAACTGTACAAACGTATTTTTGCATTTGCTTAACTCAATTTTATATTGTAAGCTTATAGATTGTACTTGACAACGCAACCTAGTGCAATACCAATTTCCCAACGTAATGCGACTTTCGGCGATTCCCAAATTATTAAAAATTAAATTTTGCACAATCATAAAATCTAAAATCTAATTAAGTCTTGCACACTTATAAAATCTAAAATCTAAAATCTAAAATCTAAAATCGTCAAAGCCTCCAAAACCGCAGTTCTAGAGGCTTGATTGTATTTTTTATTAGTTTACTGTGATGGGAAGACTAGACTTTTGCTAAAGGCTTAGTCCAAACGCCGTTTTCATCTTCTTCGTATTGCTGGTGAATGGCGTCCCAAGCAGTGTGTTCCGCTTGTATCGAGTCGTTGCTTTCGTCAAATGCGGCGTTGTAGGATTCCATAAAGGTTTTTTGAGCTGCTTCCGACAGGTGCGATCGCACTTCTGGAGATAAGTCTGCCGGACTATTGCAGCGACCTTTAACGGCGCGCGGCAGCGTCATTTCGCTAACTGAAACTTCTTCGCCACCTGCACTTTCTAGCAAGAGTTGAAATTCGCCCGATTTATCTGCGGGAACTTCGGCCATCACTAGAAATTCGCCTGCTTCAACGCGCGTTTGATAGATAGTTGCTTTGTCTTCGGGCATTCCCACAGCGACTAAAGCGGAAACTAGACCCGCACCGGCCGAACCTGCGATCGCGCCGCTAGCAGCACCCAACAGTACAGCACCCAGCGGGCCCGCCGAGACTACTGCACCGACAAAGGGAATAAACAGCACGCCGACGCCTGTTAGCAAACCCAAAAAAGAACCGAATAAGGAACCAAAAATTGCCCCGCTTCGCAGACCGCCTAAAATTACATCTTTTTTAGTAATAAAGCCGGCAATTTTAGTTTTAGATTGAAAGTTTTTTCCCATTACTGAGATGTGGTCGCGGGAAACTCCGCGATCGAGCAACCGCCGAATTACGCCGTCTAATTGTTCTTCTTCCTTAAATACGGCTGAAACTGTTCGTTCGGCTAAATATTCCTCGGTCATTGTTCCTCCTTGATCGTTTCTCGATTAGTTATGCTGGTTTTCAGTATAGGAGGACGCTGTAGGGCGATCGCATCGACCGCGAGATAGAGGTCGATGCGACTGTGGCTAGATTGAGTCTATATCAAAGGAGTTAAAGAGGCTGGTAGTTTCCGGTGCAATCGGTTATTTCAAGCTTTTATTCATATCTAATGTACTCAGCTAAAAACACCAATTGATTTATCATTTCTTCGGCTGACTTAGCAGCAATCAAGTTAAAAAACCCCCGCAACTGATCGCCAATCGAGTACCGCTGTTGCACTCCCATAATAATTCCAGCATGACCGATATTTTGGGCAATAAAGGTACTGTGCAAACGACAAAAATCTTTAGTGTTGAAACTGTATATGGCACGCCCTTGCTCCGCTGCCCAGATCAGTTGTTCCTCATCTGAACAGCTAAGCTTGTTAGCGTCCGAGGTAGTTATTACGTCTACACCAGAGGTTCGCAGAGCGAGTATCAGCGAGCGTTGGAGAATATCCTCATCCATGTATAAACAAATTCGGCTCACGATAGCTTACCTGCCATATATTCTGCTTCCAAACGGTCATACTCTTCGTAGTAAGCTGCTATTTCGGCGTCCGTTGCTTCCTTGTTCGCGTAATAGTAAGTGAGTGCTGCATAAATTTGTGCTAAAGTCAAATGCGGTATTTCATCAATGATTTGCTGTGGAGTCATCCCGGCATTAAAATCAATAGCAATATTCTGTACCGTAATTCTAGTTCCTGCAATTCGCGGGCGGCCGCCGCAAGTTCCGGGCGTGCGGACAATTAGCGTTCCTATATCAACGGCAGTTGTCATATTTACCTAGATTGAGTTAACTTTATTCTATTGTAACGCAGCTTCATTTCTACCCGATCGCACTAAACAACATTAATCAATGCCATTAGCACCCCTGTTTCCTGTCGTTCATCCCATCCTCAAATCGGCTTTTCCCAGATGTCTGTGGACTGGAGATATCAACAGCCGAGAAATTGCCCTCACATTTGACGACGGGCCGCACCGTCAGCACACACCTCAATTGTTAAAAATTTTAGATAAATACGACATCAAAGCTAGTTTTTTCTGGCTGGGATTTTGCGTGGACAGGCATCCAGAAACGGCTAAAGAAGTGTACGATCGCGGACACTGGATCGGTCTCCACGGCTACCAGCATATATCGTTTCCCAAACTCAAAACCCACGAACTCAAACAAAGTTTAGAAGACACGCAGAAAGCAATTGCCAAAGCTTGCGATTTAGATCCCAAATTAATCCTGGACGTGCGGCCGCCCAACGGCATTTTTACGCCGCGAACATTAGAGTTATTGCAACAGTGGGAATATCGCCCTGTAATGTGGAGTGTTGTCCCGGAAGATTGGGTGCGGCCGGGGGTGAGGAAAGTTATTAGTCGCATCGTGCAGCAAACAGAAAACGGCTCAATTATTGTACTGCACGACGGCTATTGCGGTGGCGAAGATGTGGCAGCTTCGGCTGATAAAATAATTCCCTTGCTTTTGTACAAAGGTTACAAATTCGTGACAGTCGATCGACTGTGGGAACAGGCTAACATTCAAATACCAGGAAATTAAGTTAAAGAAAAAAAGACAGTTTATTGCATCTCTTTGTTTGGTAAGTGCCGGATGGGCGATCGAGCTTTCTCCTATTGTTACCAAAGCGGAAAGTCGAATTGTCGCGCAGCAGCCAGCCAGCCTCGCAGCGGAGCCAGATCGCAGATCAACTCACCCTAAAATAGAATTGCTAAATCCTGGAGCAGAGCCGCGACAGCAACTGCGTTTGGAACCCGCTATTAATGTCAAACAAGCGAGAGTTATCACCCTAAAAATCGAGCGAGGAACATCCGTGAACGCACAGTCTTCGCCTGCGCTTAAATTGCCAGGAGCAGTGATGACCTTCGAGACAAAAGTCACTAAGATTGATGCCAACGGGGATATTCACTACGAGTTTTTTTTCGCTAACGCAGATATCGCAGGCGATACTGCAAATTTCCCAGCCACCGCAATTGATGCCCTGCGTTCGCAACTCAAAAAAATGGTCGGAGTGAAAGGTTCTTTCATCATGGACAATCGTAGTTTTGATAAAGGAGGTAAATTTATTTACCCTGAAGGAGTTGACAGCCAATTAAAACAACAGTTTCAACAAATATCTAAAGAGCAACTTTCCTTGCCACTGCCCGCAGAAGCTGTCGGCAAAGGAGCCAAATGGCGCGTTTTTTCTGCCTCTAATTTCAATGGCATAAATGTGAATAACATTGTTACCTATGAATTAACTGGATTGCAAGATGGAGTTGTTACTCTAAATAGCAGTATAGAGCAGCAAGCAAACCCCCAAAATTTGACCAGGCCCCAACTGCCGGCCGGAGCTACTTTAACCCTAAAATCTTTTGTTGGTCAAGGTGGAGGAGAATTTATAATCCGACTAGATCAATTACAGCCTGTTCGCTTTATCATGTCTTTTAATTCTCATACGGAAATTGTTCTAAAAAATCCTGGTAATCCGGAAGAACTAACATTTAAAACACAAATGTCGATGGAGATGACTTTAGATTCTAAATGAGCGCTAGATAGGGTTAAAATACCTGATAACGTGTAAAATTTGCGTAATTTTCTCTTCCAGATTTGGTAATAAAGGAGGATGCTGTATGATTCGATCGCACAGATGGCAAGCTATCATCGGTTTACTGGTAGCCCTGGGGATAATCATCGGGAATTCAATGTTTCCGGGCATGAATGTACCGCCGGCATTTGCTCAAGCTAAATTTCAGGATGTTAAAGACCATTGGGCGCAAGGTTGCATTGAGGAGTTAGCACAGAAAAAAATTATCAGCGGCTACTACGAAGACGGCACTTTTCGCCCGAATCGCCCAGTCAGCCGCGCTGAGTTTGCGGCGATGGTTCGCATGGCTTTTCCCGATGCCAAAACCGTCCGCGCTCCGATCGACTTTGCAGATATTCCTACAAATTACTGGGGTTTTAAAGCAATTCGAGAAGCTTATCAGACGGGTTTTATGTCTGGATACAGTGGCAGTATCTTTAACCCCACTTTGAATATTACCCGCTGGCAGGCTTTGGTAGCTTTAAGCAGCGGCTTGAAATATACACCTACGACGGGGCCGGCGGCTGAGATTTTGGATGCGACTTTTGAGGATGCGCCGCAAATTCCCGAACTGGCCAGAAGTGCGATCGCCGCCGCCACAGAAAAACAACTTGTGGTCAATTATCCGGCTGTAAAACAGCTAGAACCTACTCGGAATGCTACTCGCGCCGAAGTCGCCACTTTTTTCTGTCAGGCGATCGCCAAACCCGGTCAAACGGCCTTAGTTCCTGCGGAATATATCGCCCAAGTTCCGGCGAATATCGGCCCGCCGAGAACAACAGAAACCTCGGAATCGGGGAAACTTCGCGCAGAAGTTTCTTTCGTAAAAGAAGCAGAAAATGCTAAAAATCTCCGCATCAAAATCATCCGCGACGGTAAAAAATTATTAGAAGAACCAGTGCTGATTCCGACTCGTTCTCTAGTAGATAACCCCGACCAAAGAGCCAGCGAAGAAATATCAGAAGGACGTTTTTTATCGCTGCGAATCCGTGATTTGGACGGCGACAAGGAACCGGAAGTCCTGGCAGATTTAGTGTCAACCAAAAGCGGCGTCCGCTGCTGCAATTATTCGTTTATTTACCGCTACGACTCGGCAGCTAACAAATACACTCATATCAAGCATTTCTGGGGCAATGTGAGTTACGAAATTGTCGATTTTGGCAAAAATGATATCCCAGAGTTTAAGAGTCAGGACGGCAGATTTTCCGAGGCTTTTACCAATTATGCTGATTCTCGCTTCCCGCTGCAAGTTTGGCAGTACCGCCAAGGTAAAATGCAAGATGTTAGCAAACAGTATCCGGTGGAAGTATACACGAATTCTGCTGAGCTTTGGCTGGAATCTAA
Source organism: Microcoleus sp. T3_B1 (assembly GCF_036700445.1). Lineage (NCBI taxonomy): Bacteria > Bacillati > Cyanobacteriota > Cyanophyceae > Oscillatoriales > Microcoleaceae > Microcoleus > Microcoleus sp. T3_B1. The sequence goes on along the minus strand of NZ_JAUBOX010000058.1, from coordinate 43,129 downwards.
CAAGCGTCTGAGTGAAGATGGGGAGGTGAAGGGGGTGTTGGCGGCTTTCATGGCGAACAAGTATGTCATGGGCCAGGAGGCGGAAGGTTGGCAGTTGTTGGAGAAAGTTTATCAAGGACGCGATCGCACTCAATACTTTGGGAAGTTGCGGGAGTTTTTGGTAAGTACGGGTTATGCGAGTAAGTAGATTTGCAGGTCTTTAAGCGCAGAGGAACGCGGATTAACGCGGATAGTGTCTGTAGGGGCGGATTTGGTATTTAGATTAGCTGTTCAGTATTTGGTATTTCGTGCTAAACCCGCCCCTATAAGTTTTTTGTAATTACCATGCAAATTCTCTCTTCAGATTTTCCGCTAATTTCATATTGTGCGGCTGAAAATACTCGCGCAATCGCTGGCTGACAACATCATCCGCAGGCTGATAATCACCACCGTTGTACTTTTGATAATTCCCGAGTGGAAAATCTGGCAAATCTAAAAACTCAAAAACTTGTTTGAGTGTCGCAGCCGGATTGGCATAAAATTCTTCACTCTGCAAAATCAAAAACTGTTCCCGATGAAAAAGTTTCATCCACTGTTTGAGACTGCAAGCATAAAGACTCTTATAAATATAATGACAATCTTTCCACTGAGCCCTATCTTCTAAACTGGTTTCGGTTGCACCAGCAAGCAATTGCAACTCGGAATCGATCGCCTTTTCAAAACTCCTGCGTTCAGTACCGCGCCTCACCAGCATTTGATAGTGCGAAAAAGCCCGATCAACTGGATTTCTCAAAATCACAATCAGCTTAACTTTTGGTAAACAACCGTGCAATCTTTCTGCAGCCAGCGGGTGAGTCAGATAAGTCGGAGTTGCTTCTCCTACTAAAAAATGATGCGAATCTATTGGCGGCGGAAAATGCGCCTGGTACCAAGCTAATCCCTTGTTAAAATTTTCTGAAAAAAAACAGATTTCTTTATTGGCTGCCGGTAAAATCTGAGGGTGGGAAGTGATATATTTGTAGAGAGAAGTTGTGCCGCAACGGGGAGAACCGATGATAATGAAATCGGCCGATCGCAATTTTTCATAATTCCATTCTACTTGTGCCAATTCCGGGCGAGATGCGACTGTTTGCAAGCGGACTGCAGTTTGAAAAAGTGCGCTCGACTCTTGAATTTTTCCCTGCTTGCTCAGCGCTACAGCCAAGTTAATGTAGGCTAATGGAAAATTTGGCAAAATCTCGATAACTTCGCGGTAAAGAGCAACCAGGCTGTCAATCAGAGGAGAATATTGAGGCAGCGGCGCGTACAGCAAGGGGAAGTAAGCAGCAGTAAAGTTTGGTTGTAGGAGAATGGCTTTTTGGTGACAGGCGACAGCTTCTGCAATTTGTCCGTTTTGTTGCAGCGCTTTGCCTAAATTGTGGTAAGCGGAGGGCGAATTGGGATTTTGGGCGATCGACTGTTCGTAAAGGGCGATCGACTCTTGCAATTTTCCCTCATCCTTTAAACTATCTCTAAAAGTATCTGTAAAAGTGCGATCCTCTCCGAAGGCTTCGCTAAGGGCAAAACTCATGCTGGAATCCTGTAATAACCGCGCATCATCACCTTAACATCCAAGTGCTTCATTTCGGCAGTAGAAGCATCGTGAATCATATTTTCAGTCGGTGCAATATAAGCCTCACCCGGTGCAATTCTTAGCTTCACCACCGGATAATTAGGATAGCGTCTCATAAACTCATGAGTTAACTGCCTCCTCCAAGGTTTGCTAACATCTGACTCGCGACAGCCCAACATCTCAAAAATGTCCATCTCAGTCAAATTCACAAACAAAAAATAACGGCTGTCCCGCCCTAAATTCAAGCAAATCCGATTAGTAGCGTCCTGCTTTTTCGCCAGCGGCAACCAGTCCCAATTATCAGTATGCAAACCGTTGCGGCAACCCCGTTTATTATCAATTGTTGCCGTACTCAATCCCGGCTGCCTGCCTCCCATACCGTTAATAATTGGCGACGCGTCCGACATACAAAAAGGCTTAAAATATTCAATTAATTTATCGAGTGCTTGCTGGCATTTTTCCTGCGATTTAAACTCAGCGACCTGTAGCCGAGTTGTTAGCGAAGCTATACCGGCAGCAGCAAACAAGGTTAAAACATCCGGCGGTAAACGCACAATTCCTATACCCGAATATGGCGGCGGCGGTTCATGAACCCAAAGCAGTGCAGACTCTGCTGGTGTTGGTTCCCTCCAAGGTTCTTGTGGCATAAAAGCCCCTTCGCAATACGGAATGCGATGGGGTACGCTGTCAACAGCTAGCTGAGTCCCCGAACTCAGCCACACTCGGGGAATTTGCCAGTCTGATTCTGGAGTTTCTAACTCCAAATTTTGACATCTATAAATTACGATACTCCGGCGCAGATAAGACATTTTTTACTATATTTGAAAAACAGGTTTGTAGTAAGGACTAAAGTCCTTAATTTGGTCAAAATTAAGGACTTTAGTCCTTACTACGAACTGGGAACAATTCAAGTTTTTACTACAAAATTATTGCTCTTTTGTAGTCTTATTTAATGACCGCAGTGCATTGGTGACAAGTTAAGACTTAATTGCATTTGTCAATCAGTAATATTACTCAAAAAAAACTGCTTTTTTAGGAGTGGAAAATTTACGATTTGAGAGGGAGTAGGTATAAATATCATGGGAGGCATGATTCCTCGATCGCCCAAATCTCAGTTTTATGCCCAAAATCCGAGTAAATGTTGAGCATAATTGCTGATTGACAAATGCTTTCTTAGCTTAACTTGTTAGCAATGACCGCAATGACCGCAGTGAGAACAGTGAGAACAGTGAGAGCAGTGATTAGTGCAGTGAGTACAGTGACGGCACAAAGCCCCTACTTCACACCCTTCAGCATGAGGAAATTGCCAGAGGGTTTGCGTTAAAGTTGTCGGGTCAACATCCTGCCTGGGAACTGAAGAAAAAGTCAAAACGCGGGCTTCGTCGTCTGTGCTTTCTACCAAAATTTCACCCTCAGCAACTTGAATTGCATCTCGGTGCAAAATGCTGATGCCGAACATATTGGTCATGCCCAATTCTGACAACTTAGAGGCAATTTCATTGAGAAATTCCGAGTTGTTGACAACTGCTTCCGATCGTTCGATTGCTGCGGAGACAGCCTCTGTAACGCGGACAAATTCTAAGGGAAACCAAACCGATTCGCCCGATGTTTGATTGTGTTCAACCTTCCACATATAGGGAATCGCATCGGTATATTCTGTGGTGGGTTTGATATAAGCATTGTTGCCTTCAAATTCTTCGACCAATCTTTCGTTATCGGAAAGGTCGAAGTGTTTGTGCAGCAAACAGATACCAACCTGCTTTTGTAAACCGTGACGGCGGACGATCGCGCCCAGTTCTGTCATGTTGTCTTTGGCTTGCTCTAACAGGTCTTTCGCAGTGAAAAAATGATCTAAACAATCAAAAATATCTGGCTTGTAAGATGTCAGCATACAGGTTTAGGTTTCCTTTTAAGTATCCACCTTTAGAGCATAGGTAAATGCTGAGCCGATGTCAACTATTTGCCGAGCGTAAAACTATTATTGGTTTGAAAGTAAGTAAATTTACTAACAAGCTGCGAAGAAATGTAAAGCCTTGTTGCTTTTTGAAGCGCCAAGCTAAAATAAATATAAAATATCAGACATTAAATCACTTAAAATGGTATATCCACCTGCACCTTGGAGTCTGCAAGGTTATGCTGTTCAGACTTTACAATTGGTAGATGTGGCACGAGTGCGCCTCTTGGTTCCCTCTGAGTTAGAAATTGTCTCTGTATTGCCCGGAAAAACCCTAGGTGGCATTTATATATCCTCCTACGGGTTGGGTTCGGTTATGGAGTACAATGAGTTAATTGTAGTTAGCGCGATCGCCAATTATGCAGGAAAATGGGGCGCTTGGATTTCCCATATTTACGTAGACAACCCTAACTCGGTAGCCGGCGGGCGGGAAATTTGGGGACTTCCTAAAGAATTAGCTACATTTAGTTGGGAAGGCAGCGATTCGGTAAAAGCAGCACCCCTAGGCTACCGCGTCACAGTTAGCCAAGGAAACCGTCAACTGTGCAGCCTCAATTACAGCCAGCAAAGCTTAGCCTTACCGCTGCCTTTTAGCGGAAATGTTTTCAGCGCTGACCGCAGCAATTTGCTGTTGTTTAAAGGAGGATTACAGTCTCGCATCGGTTTGATTAAAGGCGAATTAGAAGTGGCAGAAGAAAGTCCTTTTGGCAGTTTAAACTTAGGTCAGCCCTTGCTAACAGTTGCCTGCGAAGATATGCGTTTAACAGTCAGTGCGCCGGAAGTTGTGGGAAACAGAGCCGTTGAATTCAGTTATTAGCTGTAAAGTGCGGATATTCGCCGTAAACCTAAAAAAACACAACAACCAGAAACCCGGTTTCTTGAAGAAGCCGGGTTTCTGGCGCGGCGTATTAGTTTGAGCTACTTACTAATCTTTTTGAGGACTTACGCATCAAACGGTGCTAAAAACCCGGTTTCTTCTTAGATGCGTCGTTGCAGCCCCCAATATTCTCCGAGAAACCGGGTTGTTTTTCGTAAGTCCTATTTTTAAATGCCAGCCCCCGGAGCGGCTTCAGCACCCATTTCTAAAATTGTACCGCGAAGGAAATCAATTTGCTGCTGGAAGTCCATGCCCTCAATCTTTCCTAATAAAGATTTTCCTGCGTCGGGAAGTTGATAGTCTGGAGGGACAGGAATAATAGTTCCTTCGTCCATTCCTACTGCTAGAAAATACCAAAAAGCCAGTTTCGTTTCAGGGCTCATCGAGCCGTACATCCGGCTGATTTCGGTATTGGCTTTTGAGGCAATGTCGCGCATTACTTGTAGTTGTTCTTCGTGGGGCAGCGGCTTGACTTGCTCGAACAAACCCTGAGCGATTTCGGAACCGGAAGCACCGGGAGCCGCTGGTGTTATTGACTTGCCCATTTGGGTGTAAACAAACCACAGCAAACCTAATTGGTCGTCTACACTCAACTTCTTAATATCTGCTTTTCCTTGGTCGTAAGCACTGGTAGTAGTAAAGGTCATTCAAGCCTCCAAAATAATATGTATTGCTCAGTTTTCTTATTTGTGAGAAAACTTTTGTTTGCTACTTAAGTTAAAGTACCTAATAAAGAGTGAGGCTAGAATCTTGCTTAAGACAGAGATGAGCCAGGACCTAAGTTCGGCGAGTAAATTAACCAAAATAGGGAATATTTGCAACCAAAGGATGAGGCAAATTTGACAAAATTGTTGTTAGCGGATCTCAGGATTAGCATTGTTTAGCCGATCGACGATCGCCTATAATCGCAACAGACCTGTATTGAGGTGGCTGTTATGTCGATCGCAACTGCAAAACGCTTCACCCTAGCGGAATATCACCGCCTGACAGAACTGGGGTTCTTTAGTGAGGACGATCGAGTTGAGTTAATTAATGGAGAACTTGTGAAAATGGCAGCTAAAGGTACCGCTCACGAAACCTGTCTGAGAAGATTATTGCGGGAATTAAGCGCCATAGTAGCAGAGCGGGCAACTTTACAGTGTCAATCTCCCATCGTTTTACCGACAAACAGCGAACCTGAACCTGATTTTTCGCTCGTACAAAATCGCCCTGACGACTATCTATCCTCTCACCCCTGTCCAGGGGATATACTGTTGCTGATTGAGATTGCAGATTCTTCTTTGAGTTACGACAAACAGGTTAAGCTCCCCCTTTATGCTGAAGCCGGAATCTCGAACTATTGGATATTTAATTTATTACAAACTTGCTTGGAATGTTACAGCGATCCGTATCAGAATGCCCCTGGCCAATTTGGTTATCGCAGGACGCTGATTTTTCTGCCCAACGAGTCTGTTAATCTGCCTTATTTTCACGACTTGGCGCTCGATTTATCGAGAGTATTTCCGCCAACTATAGAATCCTGAAGGACTCTGATATTATTCCAAAGAAAATAGGCTGGCAAACAGCCAGCCTAGAATCAGGAGAACTTTATTTCAAACTCGTTGAAAATCTAGCTAAACAAACCCGAAATCCCGTTGACTGCTATTGCTCCAGCCAAAGCGGAAACAACCACAGAAGTCAGAGCCGTACCGAACAGCCACCAAGCTGCGGCTGCTGCCGCTTCGCGTGCATCTTCTGCTTGCTGCTTGGTCTTTTTCTTGAGCTGTTTGATGCGTTTTTTGGCTTCATGTTGCAGGCGTTCCGATCGCAATAAAACGCTGTCCCTGGCTCCTTCCATTTGGTCAACAATTCGGTGAGCGTCAGTCTCGGAAATATCGGAACGAGAACTCAGCAGGGCAACTAAAGTACCGCGATCGAACTCACCTAAACGCTCTTTAATCGCGTCAAATCCTGCCTGCGGGTCATCAAACACTTTGCGTAAGTCCCGCTTGATGCCTTCGTAGTTGAGTTCTGGTCGATCAAGCGAATTGAGGTAATCCCGGATTTTCCCGAAAATACCATCCATTGCTGACTGAAACTTGTCCTGAACCATTTGAACTTGTTCGACAATTTGGTTGCGGACAGATTCAATTTGGTCGGCAATTTTGTTGGCTTCCTCTTCCGAGATATCTTCCCGCTGCGACAGCAATGCTACCAGAGTCGATCGATCGAAGTGCTTCACGCGATCGCCCAAACTTTGCATCCCCATTCCCGGCTCGCTAAACAGCAACTGCAAATCGCGTTTGATGCTTTCAGGATTGAGTTCTTCCTTGTCCGTATTCCGCAAGTAATTTTCCAAACTTCCTTGGAAATCCCGGACTGTTTTTTGAGCGCGAGATGCCAAGCGGCGAGGAGATTTCACGATGCTGCGAATCGAATCTTGCACGCGATCGATCGTCCGATTGATCTGTTCTTCGCTCAAATCTTCCCGCTGCGACAGCAGCTTGACTAAAGTTTCGCGATCGACCTGAGAAAGTCTGTCCCGAAGTGCCAAAGCACCCTCTTTCGGATTTTCAAACAATTTAGTCAAATCCCGATTGATGGCTTCTGGATCGAGTTCTTCCAGGTTTGTATTCCGCAGGTAATCGCCAATTTTTGCAGTAACTTCCTCGTACTGTTGCTTAGCTCTATCTGCAACTATTTGCGGCGCGTGGATAATGTTGTCGCGCACAGATTCGATCCGGTCGATCGTCTGATTGATCTGTTCTTCGCTGAGGTCTTGGCGCTGTGACAGCAACTGCACCAGCGTATCGCGGTCGAATTGAGATAAGCGTTCTCTCAGCGCTTTAAATCCGGCTTCCGGGTCGTTTAACAGCGTTTGAAACTCGCGCTCGATCGCTTCAGGATTGAGTTCTTCCTTATTAGTATTGCGGAGATAGTCTTCTACCTTTTGCCGCAATTCTTGGGCTTTCGATTGCGCTTGCTCTTGCAATTCTTGAGCTTTAGAAATCACGCGATCGCGCGAACTTTCGAGCCGCCCGATTAACTGATCGGCTTCCTCTGGACTGAAATCTTCGCGCTGACCCAGCAACTGCACCAAAGTATCGCGGTTAAACTGCGAAAGGCGATCGCGCAAAGCCTCAAAACCAGCATCTCGATCTTCCAAAAGCGCTTGGAAATCCCGCTCGATACCTTCAGGATTCAATTCTTCCTTGCCGGTCGATCGCAAATAATTCTCAATCCGACTCCGCAAATCTTGAGACTGTTCTTCACCAGCAGCAGCTTGCACAATTTCCAACACTTCTTGTCGGACACCTTCAAGCTGTTCGGCAATTTCCGTCACCTGTTCAGGAGCAAACCCCTCACGGCGACCCAGAATACCTACAAAATAATCTGGATTAAACAGCTCTAACTGGCGCAAAACTGCCCCCGGAGAAGCTTCCGGGTCGTAAATCACATCCCTAAATTCCTGCTTGATTGTCTCCCGGTTGAGATGCCAAGGTTGGGCATTCATCAAGTAGTTTTCCACATCAGCCTTAGCTGTATTGAAAGGCAGCGCAGGCACTTTGTCGCCCACCTTAGAAGCCAAAGATTTAGCTTGTTCCGTCCCTTTGGCTGTCAGTTGCTGCAACTGACCAGTGATTTTTTCAACATCCAAATCCGACAAATCCGTCCGCGACAAAACAGTGTTCACAAGAGAGCCCACTCCCAACTGCATCGCTCGCTTCATGGGGCTGCTGGATTCCGATTTGTTTTCCCTACTTTCCAGAATTTGAGACAGCTTGGCATTTAGTTCGTCAGACTTCAGCAAATCGGGAGCCGCAAACTTGAGAAAATCAACCAACTCTAAATTCGGGTCTTTCTGCTCTTGCTGCTTACCGAAAGTTTGCTTCCAAACGCCTTCGAGTTGGTCAGCAACTTGAGTTATTTCCTCTTGAGAAAAGTCTGTGCGACTCTTAACTAAATCCACAAAAGTCTGGCGGTTAACATTCTTCAGAACGTCGCTTCCCGCAAGAGATTTGATATCTGCATCGCCCAGCAACTTTTCAAATTGACCGCGAATTTCCTTAACATCTAATTTCGGTAACTGCAAAGAACCCACATAATCTTGCAGTGTTTCGCGAATGCTATCGGGGTCTACCGCCGAACTCAACTCGCGGCGGACAGCGGCAACAGATGCCTCTACAGTATTGACCATTTGGTCGCTGGCCATCTTGCCGCCGATCGCAGCACCAGCAGTACCCATGACGCCTTGAATGCCAGAAAAAGCAGTTTTTATCAAGGAACCGATCATAGAACCGACGGCGCTAGAACCCAGCCACACCAGCGTTAAAAAGTACGCAGCCCAGATGACCACACCAATAATTGCCGCTCCGTCTACGCTGGCAATTGAAGTTAGTTTGACTGCCAAAAAACAAGCCAAAAATAAAGCCAGGTTAACGGTGACTAAAATCCAACCCCCGACTAAACCTTCGATTTTCCGAACTTTCTTGCCTAAACTTTCGGACTCATCATCATCATCGTCATCGTCGGGTAAAGCCTCGTCCCAATTTGATATCTTGGCGGCGATCGAGAAATTTGTTAACAGGAATTGGAAGCCGAAAGCCATAATGACTCCGGCGATTAAGGCTACGAAAAACTGAGGGCTTAAAAACATCAGCCCTCCGATATCGGGGTGGTCAAATGGCACATCTATTTCTACTGGCATTTGTACTGGCATTTGTACTGGCATTTGTACTGGCATTTGTACTGGCATTTGGCCCCTATCGAGTTTTGGAGTGTACAGCGACATTAATAACTCGCTTTGAAACATAATTTACCTCCTGAATTTTTATGCCTAACTCGGCATAGCGAAAATTGCCCCCTACTTTTTTATCGGGGTGTTTGTAATCTTTAGATGAGGTTTTGTTTGGGTTCGGCTTTATCTTACGGAAGCCCTTATTAGTGACATTGGGATGAGTGGTAACTCAGTTCTATAGTAATCTCATCCTTACTGCTTATTATGGCTCTGGAAGCTAAAAAATAAATCCGTCTAAAGTCAGAAATTACTTTTTAAGGGATTGGTAGCAGCAGAGTTCGCATAAAACTGGCAAGTTTGAGGCGGGGGCAATCTCCACCAATTATCAATAGTAGTAAAGTGCGATGTGATGCACTCTACATATCGTATATAGCAATCCTAAATCAGTTGTAAAAATATGTAGGGGTAGTGCTACCCCTACTCCCCGTGCCTAGCCCAGCCAAGGCGGGGCAACCGGGCGTGGGTTTTGCCCCTACAAGAATTACACAAATCATTTAGGATTGCTATAGTGCGCTACCGAGTTAGGATTCCGTTGGATTTTTAGGCTCAAAACGAGCGAGTAATTGCGGGCGATCGAGATCCATACTCAGTCGCGTGATTTCCAGAGGTTCTAGTTGAATCAAAGGCTCGATTATTTGGGCTAATTCTTCATCAATTTCGCCAAATCTTACTTGTAATATACTCTCAAGAAAATGGCGTTTACTTTGCTGAATACCTTGCTCGATACCTTGCTGAATACTTGGCTCGATACCTCGCTGAATACCTTGCTCGATACCTAGCTGACTTGCTTCTTCAAGCCGTTGTAAATAGAGGGGTGATAGTTCCATAATTAACTCCAGATTTTATCGATAATAAATAGTAAAGTGATATTGAGCGCACCCTACCGATTGTAGAGTGCGCTGCTGACTCAGGATTCCGGTTGATTTTTTTGTTCAAAATGAGCTAGCAATTCAGAGCGATCGAGCTGCCTAATTAGTCGCGTGCGATCGAGGGGTTCTAGCTGAATCAAAGGCTCGATTATTTGGACTAATTCTTCATCAATCTCGCCAAATTTTAGTTGTAGGAGACTCTCAACCATCAGGCGTTGAGCGCGCTGCATAGCTTGCTGCATACCTTGCTGAATACCTTGCTGAATACCTTGCTGCATACCTTGCTGCATACCTTGCTGCATACCTTGCTGCATACCTTGCTGAATACCTTGCTGGATACCGCGCTGAGTTGCATCTTCCAACCGTTGCAAGTAGAGGGGTGACAGTTCCATAATTAACTCCCGATCTTCTCGATCTATGTCTTGACGTACTTCTAATATCGTTCGCAAGTTGTACAACAATTCTAACGCATTCAACCGAAAGACATTATCTGAGGGTAACTCTCTCAATTCGGCAATAGCTTGCTTCTGCACGTTTCCCTTCCCTAAAACTCTCAGCCACAGGGTTTCTGGAGTCCGGGGGAGTTGGTGAATGGCAATAATCGCTGCTTTCAGAGACGCACCCATAAAATAAACTCCACTTACCCAATTTTCCGGTTCGGGAATCGCTCGAAATCCAGCTAATATCGTGTCGGAAACAGTCGGCGACAGTATCCAAAGTTGGGGCAAGTCTGCCTCTGCAATCCGGGTATTTTCTCTAACTGCCGCGCGTTCAAATTCGCCGTGGATATCGAAGAGTTTGCCCAGACAACTGCGAATTTCTCCGATTTGGACGGGGCTGCGGAAGGGTTCAAATACAGCGGGTTTTGCTGCAATTTGACCCAAAATGCCGAGGGCTGTTGCTTCGACTTCCGGTTCTGCTTTCGGGGAAAATAAAACGTCAACCTGCCTTACTTCTCCAGCGACATCCCGGCTGGTTTCTACATTACCGAGAGGGGTTAATAGTTCTTTCAGATACTGTTTGGCAAATTGGTCGTGAATAAATCTGGTCATGCGATTTTAGATTTTAGAGGGGGAATTAGTTACTGGATATGGGTTTGGCGCTTGCCTCAAGTTGCATGGTTTTTTGAATCCGGTCAATCCATTTTAGATTTTAGATTTTAGATTAAAGAATTGAAGCATTGATCCCACGGATAAATACGTTCGGCAAGTTTCATCGGATACAGGTTTTTTATTTCTGGACGGATGAATCACGTGGCGGGTATCCTGGATGCTGTCGGTCATTAGAATGTAATTGCGCGTCATTCAACAAACATGATATCAGGTGCGCCGCAGCGTACCCTACGAATTTTTGCCGCAGCATTTACCCTCACAGTTGCGAATGCTGCGAATACAGCCGTACTCCTCGAAACGTTGACTGTGTTTGCGAACAGTAGGATAGGCCAGTAAATATAATGGAATTCCGATTAGTTTGTAAAGCAATCGACCAGCAGCATGAACAATATCCCAAATTTCGCTTAAATTAGGTTCTTGAACAAATTCTCCTATTTCATCTTTTAAGGCAAGCCACTGAGATTGCACAGTAGGAGAGTGACAATTATCAAAGACTGCCATACCTTTTTCGTAGTTTTGCCAAATTTTATTCATATATTTAATCAAATCGGGCTTAGTTCTGATAATATCAGAAGTTGATCTAAAATTACACTCATCCGGTATTTTAAGGAAATCAGCCATGCGACTATCTCAAATGCTTTTTGTTACCCTGCGCGAAGACCCGGCAGAAGCAGAAATTCCTAGCCACAAACTATTACTCCGTGCCGGATACATCCGGCGCATCGGTAGCGGAATTTACGCTTATCTACCTTTAATGTGGCGAGTTCTCAAAAAAGTATCTCAAATTGTGCGCGAAGAAATGGACGCTACCGGCGCTCAAGAATGTCTCCTCCCGCAATTGCAACCGGCTGATTTGTGGCGGGAATCCGGCCGCTGGGACACCTACACTCAAGCTGAAGGTATTATGTTTGCCATGACAGATAGGCAGCAGCGAGAATTGGGACTGGGCCCAACTCACGAAGAAGTAATTACTACAATTGCTAAAGATATGATTCGTTCCTATCGGCAATTGCCTTTACATCTTTATCAAATCCAAACTAAGTTTCGCGATGAAATTCGCCCGCGTTTTGGGTTGATGCGCGGTCGCGAATTCATTATGAAAGATGGCTATTCTTTCCATACAAACGAAGAAAGTTTGAAAAAAACTTATCAGGATATGGCTCAAGCTTATAGCAATATGCTGCGCCGATCGGGCTTGCAATTCCGAGCAGTAGATGCTGATTCTGGAGCAATTGGCGGCTCTGGTTCTCAAGAGTTTATGGTGTTGGCTGAAGCGGGAGAAGATGAAGTTCTTTATACTGAAGATGGTCAGTATGCAGCTAATGTGGAAAAGGCTGTATCGATGCCTGCTGATGCCGAACCGTCGCCCTTTGCAACGTTTGAAAAGCGGGAAACGCCGGGAACTGAAACAATTGATAAACTTTGCAAATTTTTGAAATGTTCTCCGACGCAAGTTGTCAAAAATGTGCTTTATCAAGCTGTTTACGAGAATGGGATCACAGTCTTGGTCTTGGTAAGCATTCGCGGCGACCAAGATGTGAATCAGGTAAAGTTGCTGAATGAGTTGACGAAGTTAGCGGGCAATTATCAAGCTAAAACTGTTTTATTTTTGACTGTTCCCGATGCGGAAGCTCAGCGGAAATGGGCGGCTAAATCTTTACCTCTGGGTTATATGGCTCCGGATCTTGCTGATGATTATATCGCTGGGAGCAAGGAGGTAAACTCTAAGTTTTTGCGTTTGGTCGATCGCACCGCAGTTGACCTGACAAACTTTGTCACTGGTTCAAACGAATCAGGATACCACGTTGTCGGGGCTAATTGGGATAAAGAATTTCCGCTACCAGCAACGGTTGTAGGCGTCAGAACAGCCAAAAAGGGCGATCGGGCAGTGCACAACCCCGAACAAACCTTGCAAAGCGCCAGAGGCATCGAAGTCGGCCACATCTTCCAATTAGGAACCAAATACTCTCAAGCAATGGGTGCCACCTACACCAGCGAACAAGGCGAAGAAATGCCCTTTGTGATGGGCTGCTACGGCGTCGGCGTGTCGCGGCTAGCTCAATCGGCCGTAGAACAATCCTACGACAAAGACGGGATAATTTGGCCAGTGGCGATCGCCCCGTATCACGCCATCATTAGCATCCCCAATATTTCCGACGCCCAACAAGTAGAAGTCGCCGAAAAACTCTATGCAGAACTCAACCAATCTGGCATTGAAACCCTACTAGATGACCGCGACGAACGAGCCGGAGTTAAATTCAAAGATGCTGATTTAATCGGCATTCCCTATCGCATTGTTCCGGGTCGTTCGCTCAAAGCAGGCAAAGTTGAAGTCGTGGAAAGAGCAACTCACAAATCACATGAAATTCTCATTGATGAAGTAAATTCTACTTTAAAACAGTGGATTGAAGCCGCCATCAACTAAGCCTTTATAATTGGTAAGGTGCGCGCACCGTGCACCTACATTTAGGCTCGCAATGTTCCCGGTGTACACCCTACATTGCGAGCCTCTTGGGAGCATCACACTTTTTCAGCCCAGCTAGAAATTGGAGTTGGGAGGCAGGAGACAGGAGGCAGGATGCAAAATGCAGGAGGAAAGAGGAAAAAAGAAGGAGCCACAAGAAGTGTTTTGGGAGCATCTCAATGAAAGCAGCAAAGCTCGAAATTGGAATTAGGAGTCAGGAGTCAGGAGCCAGGAGAAAAGAGTCAGAAGGAAGAAGAAAGAAGTGTTTTTGCAAATATGAGATGCTCCCAGTGTTTTTACAAATATGAGATGCTCTTCCCTCTTCCTTCTTCTCTCTTCCTTCTTCCTTCTTCTCTCTTCCTTCTTCTCTCTTCCTTCTTCCCTCTTCCCTCTTCCCTCTTCCTTCTTCCTGACATCCGTTACATCCGTTACAGAATCCGTTGCCGAACTTCCCTCTTCTTTGAGATGTGAAATTCCCTAAAACTTAAAACTCGGTATGAATCTGAACCTAAATCAGTTTCTGCGATTCCCTCAATCCCGAATTGGGCGGTACTTAGCTCAAGTAACTGTCGTTGCTGTCGCTTACGCCGTGGGAGCGAGGCTAGCAATTTCAATTCAAGGTGTTAGTCCCTTTGCGGCCTCGGTGTGGCCACCCGCAGGAATTGCACAAGCTGGACTTTTATTGTTTGGGAGAAAAGTCTGGCCGGCCATAGTTTTGGGTACATTTCTGCTAAATTTGGTTAACCCAAATGAACAGATATTCGCGGTTTGGCTGGGAGGAAACGCCGGGGCAATTCTGCAAGCTGTTTTTGCAGTAACTGCCCTGCGCTGGATGGGGTTTCGTCCATCTCTCGCTCGCTTGAAAGATGTAGTTAATTTAATCTTGTTTGGCGGTCTAATTTCTACTCAAATCAGTTGCACGATTGGCGCGTTTTCCCTATATTTTGCGGGCAAAGTAGATTGGACAGAATATTTGTCGGTTCGATGGAATTGGTGGTTGGGAGACACAATGGGAGTTTTAATTTTAACTCCCTTAATCCTAATATTTTTTCGCCCTAAAGTAACCGCCGATCGTTTAAAAAGACAAACAGGCCACCAGCAAAGATATTTAATTTGGCGGGCAGTATGGTTATTATTATTAATTGGGGTGAGCTGGATTGTCTTTGTGTCGAAAAATGAAGCTTCTATTTCTAGTTATCCCCTGGAATATTTGCCGTTTCCTTTCATAATTTGGTCGGCGCTCCAATTCGGTCAACGAGCCGCTGTCCTAGCCTCGTTCATTGTCTCAAGCATCGCAATTATGGGCAGTTCTCAGGGAGGGGGGCCGTTCATAGCCAAAGCCGAAAATATCACTCAGGCTATCTTATTTTTGCAAGCTTTTATGGCTGTAGTTACAATTACCTCGCTGTTATTGGCAGCGACGGTAGCTGAACGCGCCGAGGCAGAAAATTCCCTGCGAGAAAGCGAAATAAAATATCGAGAATTGGTGGAAAATGCTAGCAGCATTATTATGAAATTGGATGCTGACGGCTATATTACTTTTTTTAACGAATTTGCCGAAATATTCTTTGGCTACACTCAGGAAGAAATCCTGGGTAAAAATGCAATGGGAACAATTCTTCCGCAGACAGACATCGAAGGGAATAACTTACAGTTGGTTTATCATGAAATTTTACAAAATCCCGATCGCTTTACCAGCTATGAAAATGAAAATATCCGGCGCAGTGGCGATCGCGTTTGGGTATCTTGGGCAAATAAACCGCTGGTTGGTTCAGCGGGAGAAATCCTGGGAATCCTCTGCATCGGCACAGATATCACCGCTCGCCGAAAAGCTGAAATAGCGCTGCAAAAGCTGAATGAAAAGCTGGAAATCCGAGTTGAAGAGCGGACAAATGCCCTGAAACACAGCGAACTTCAGCTACAGAAACAGAAATCGGCATTAATTGATTTAGCCAAAAATAAAGCGCTGAATCAAGGCGACTTAACAAAGGCGCTTCAAGAAATAACTGAAACTGCTAGCCGTACTCTGGAAGTTGCCCGATCGAGCGTCTGGCTGTACGATCGCACTAAATCCAAGATCGAGTGCCTGGATTTGTTCGATCGCGCTGTCAACCAGCACTCAGACGGTTTGGAATTAGCAGAAGCAGACTATCCTGTCTATTTCCAAGCACTGCGAGAAGAACGCGCAATTGCTGCCTTTGACGCGCAAAACGATTTTAGAACGAGAGAATTTGCGGAATCTTACCTAATTCCGTTCGGCATCACTTCCATGCTAGATACGCCGATTCAAATAGGCGGAGAAACAGCAGGAGTCCTCTGTTTAGAACACGTAGGAATGCCCCGCTATTGGACGATTGAAGAACAAAGTTTCGCTGTTTCTCTAGCAGACTCTGTAACTTTCGCAGTGGAAGCGCGAGAACGCCAGCGCGCTGAAGAAGCGCTGCGACAAGCTGAGGCAAAATACCGCAGCATTTTTGAAAATGCGATCGTCGGCATCTTTCAAACTACTCCCGATGGGGAATATCTCAGCGTCAACCCTGCTTTAATTCGTATTTACGGTTATAGTTCCTTTGAAGAGTTGAAGGAAAATTTAACAAATATTAACCGCCAGCTATATGTATGCCCCAAACGCCGCGCCGAAGTCATTAAGTTAATGCGAAAAAACGGCAAGGTATCAGATTTTGAATCTCAAGTTTACCGCCAAGATGGCAGTATAATTTGGATTGCGGAGAATGCTTATACTGTCTGCGACAGACATGGAAATTTGCTTTATTACGAAGGTACTGTTCAAGATATCACAACTCGCAAACAAGCTGAGGCCGCTTTGCGCTTAGAACAAGAAAAATCTGACCGTCTCCTGCTCAACGTTTTACCGCAAGCGATCGCCGATAGATTAAAACAAGACCAAAGCATCATCGCCGATACTTTTTCCGACGTAACAGTATTGTTTGCAGATATAGTCGGTTTTACCCAAATTAGTTCCCAAATTTCTCCACCGGAATTAGTTTCCTTGCTAAACGACATTTTTTCCACCTTCGATCGCCTAGCAGAAAAGCACGGATTGGAGAAAATTAAGACTATTGGCGACGCTTACATGGTAGTAGGAGGGCTGCCCATGCCCCGCAGCGATCATGCAGAGGCGATCGCACAAATGGCCCTTGATATGCAGCAGGCAATTATTGACTTCAGCAATACCCACAATCAAGATTTCAGCATCAGAATCGGCATCAACAGCGGCCCAGTTGTCGCGGGAGTAATCGGTATTAAAAAATTTATTTACGATTTATGGGGAGACACCGTTAACACCGCTTCCCGCATGGAATCCCACGGCTTGCCGGGGTGCATTCAAGTCACGTCGGCAATTTATGATATATTGCAGGACAAGTATGTATTTGAAAGTCGCGGCGCGATCGAAGTTAAAGGCAAAGGCGAGATGAACACTTATTTTCTTACAGGCATCAAGTTATAGCTGTAAGGAAAAAGGCTTTTCGGCTTCGCTCAGCATAAAAAGAAGGAAGAAGCAATATAATAACTCATGTTTCAGCAATTAAGAACATCCTAATATTCGCTGGCGGTTGCTATAGTTAGTTAAAAATATAACACTCAGTATGATTCCAAAAAAAAATCAGTTTCTGCGATTTACTCAATCTAGAAATTCGCAATACTTAGCAAAAGTAGCTGCCATTGCTTTTGCTTACGCTTTGGGAGGAAAAATAGCAATTTCAATCCCAGGCGTCAATACATTAGCTAGCTGCGTCTGGCCGCCGGCAGGAATTGCACAAGCTGCACTTTTATTATTGGGTCGGCGAGTTTGGCCGGGAATAGCTTTAGGCGTATTTTTGTTCGAGACTATCAACAAAATGTCATTTTTTAGTGCATTGTTAGCTGCGTTAAGTGCTTGCTTGCAAGCTTTTTTTGCATTTGCTTTGTTGCGAAGACTCAACTTTCGCTCATCACTATCTCGGCTCATAGATGTAGTCAATTTAGTCTTGGGCGGCGCTATAGTTGCCACTCAAATCAACTGCACTCTCGGCACGCTGCGCCTCTGTGTAACTGGTTTAGTTGACTGGAGCGAATATTGGAACATTCGATGGAATTGGTATCTCGGAGATACATTAGGAGTGTTAATCTTTACTCCCCTGCTGTTGATTATATACAACCACAAACCAGCGCCCCGCCCTTCACCAAATACAGATTCTCAAACGATTCTCAATCGCATCGGTGCCGGAATATGCCTGCTGTTATTAGTAACAGTCAGTTGGCTAATCTACAACTCAAAAAGTGAAAGTAATCTCTCCGGTTATCCCCTCGAATACTTGCCATTTCCCTTAGTAATTTGGGCAACCATTCAATTCGGTCAGGTAGGGGCGGTTTTAGCATCTTTCATTGTATCCAGTATCGCCATTTGGGGCGGTTCTCAGGGAGGCGGGCCTTTTATTGCCAAAGCGGAAAATATCAATCAGGCAATCTTATTTTTGCAGGCTTTTATGAGCGTAATTGTAGTTACATCGCTGCTGTTGGCCGCCACTGTAGCCGAACGCGCATCAGCAGAGGATTCGCTGCGCCAAAGCGAAATTAAGTATCGGGAATTAGTGGAAAATGCTAACAGCATTATTTTAAAAGTAGATAGGGCAGGAAATATTACTTTTTTTAACGAATTTGCACAGAAGTTTTTTGGTTACGATGAAAAAGAGATAATTGGCAAAAACGCCGTGGGAACAATTATTCCCCAGACAGATACAACAGGAAATGACTTGGCCGCAAAGGTGAGAGATATTTTGCAAAACCCAGAACAATACACGCGAAATGAAAATGAAAGCATCCGGCGCAGCGGCGATCGCGTTTGGGTATCCTGGGCAAATAAACCGCTGTTTGACGCGGCAGGAAAGTTCGCGGGAATGCTGGCAATCGGTACGGATATCACAGACCGCAGGCGGGCTGAAATGGCACTTTACAAGCTGAATGAAGAGTTAGAATTTAGAGTGGAAGAACGAACTAATGCTCTGAATGATACTTTAAGTGCACTGCAAGTTCAACAGGAACAATCAGAACGCTTGTTGTTGAATATTTTGCCTGAAGAAATAGCAAGTCGTTTGAAACGAGGAGACAGTACGATCGCAGATACTTTTGCTGACGTTACTGTCTTGTTTGCGGACATAGTAGGCTTTACTCAATTGAGCTCGCGAGTTTCTCCAACGCAATTAGTAGCCTTGCTGAATGACATCTTTTCGACCTTCGACAACCTAGCAGAAAGGCACGGTTTGGAAAAAATTAAGACGATTGGCGACGCTTACATGGTAGTAGGAGGGCTGCCAATTCCTCGCCCGGATCACGCAGAAGCGATCGCAGAAATGGCGATCGATATGCTGCAGGCAATTACTGACTTCAGCGATACCCACAAGCAAGATTTTAGCATCAGAATCGGCATCAACACTGGCCCGGTTGTTGCCGGAGTCATCGGTATTAAAAAATTTATTTACGATTTGTGGGGAGACACCGTTAACACTGCTTCCCGCATGGAATCTCACGGCAAGCCAGGGAGTATTCAGGTAACAGAAACAACTTATCAGGAATTGCGAGAAAAGTATTTCTTTGAAAACCGCGGCGCGATCGAAGTTAAAGGCAAAGGCGAGATGACTACTTATTTACTGCAAGGCAGAAAGTTGCTTTAGTAAAGGTTTTTCTCTAAAAGTAAGGGCGATCGCACTCTCAAATGTGCGATCGCCCTTACTTTTACACTAGCCAAGTTTTTTAAAGCTTGTACAGGTTAATTCCAGCTTCCTTCGCCATGATTTCCAAACCCTTGTGTTGCAAGGTTTTAATCGCCTTTGTAGAAAGGTGCAATCTTACCCAGCGCTTCTCCTGCGGCCACCAAACCCGCTTCCACTGCAAATTGGCGTCTTGCAATTTGTGAGTGCGGTGGTGCGAGTGAGAAACTGCAAAACCGTTATTAGCCTTCTTTCCCGTTAGCTGACATTTCCGAGACATACTTCCCTCCAGATTACCGTTTTTTGCGTGCAGCATTTCATTATACCCGAAGGAAGAAGGAAGAAGGAAGAAGGAAGAAGGAAGAAGGCTTGACTTATCCCTTTACCAATAGAAATAAACTCTTGCTCCCCCCCTTAGCAAGGGCAGGGCGGTTTCATTCTCACCAAAATCAGGCTTTTGTAGGGGCGGTGCCCCCGTGCCCGCCCCCACCCACAGACGATTTCACAGGCGTTTGGGACATGGGGACAACCACAGGGGGATTGCCCCTACCGAGAATGAAACCGCCCTGCCCCCAATCCCCCGCACAAGGGGAGTTGGGGGGATCGAAACGGCTGGATTGGTTGGATGAAAATCAGAATCTGACTGTTACCAAGGTGCAACAAATATTATTGCAAAATCAACTCGATGTTTTAAGAATTGCTAATGTGCCTAATGCGCGGGTAACGGCAGCAGTTAAGGCGACAGAGTTGCTGTCTGTTGTCGATAAATTTTCAACGGCAGGTCAGTTGCAGAAAGCCGTGGAAAAAGTCGAGGATTTAGGAGTCGATCCCGAAGCGTGGTATGCTTTGGAAGTTCCGTATAATGTTAATATTAGTTGGTCTAATTCCGACAGTCAAGGGCGCTACGATGTAGTGTTTGCACGGGGCGAAACTAGAGATTTTGTGCCAGAAACCAGAAGCGATAACTTGCGTCCTTGGCGCTCTTATGCTAACAATCCCTTACAAGCTAAAGCAGCGCGTAAATTAGTGCCACAGTTGCAGGCTTATCTAGCAGAAAAACTGCCGGAATATATGGTTCCGTCGGCTTTTGTGGTGCTGGAGTCGCTACCTGTGACGGCTAACGGAAAGGTCGATCGCCTCGCTTTGCCTGCACCGCAGCCGATTAAGTTAGAATGGGCTGGCGGTTATGTTGCGCCTCATACTTCTATTGAGGAAGTTTTAGTGAAAATTTGGGCTGAGGTTTTGGGGATAAAGCGAGTGGGTATCCGGGACAATTTCTTTGAATTGGGAGGCCATTCTCTGCTGGCGACTCAGCTTGTTTCTAGAGTGCGAGATGCTTTCGCGGTAGAGTTACCTTTGCGCCGGGTTTTTGAAGCACCGACAATTGCAGAATTATCTAAGATTGTTGAGAGTTTGAAAGAGAGCGATGCTAAAATTAAAGCTCCTGCTTTAGTGCCTGTTTCTCGCGAGAGCCGCAGGTTCAAATTATCATCTCTCAACCAAGAAAGCAAAGAGAAATCATGAAAATTATATTATTTTTAAAGAAATTATACCCATGAGTTCATACGCTTTCTGGAACAATAAAGGCGGCGTCGGCAAAAGCTTCCTTTGCTTTGCAGCAGCTTCCGAATATGCTTACCGTTACCCCGATACAGATGTCTATGTAATTGATTTATGTCCGCAGGCGAATGTGTCAGAAATGCTACTTGGCGGATATTTCACTAGCCCAGATGCGCTGCATTTTTTAATGAGCAAAACTCCGCGCGCAACAGTAGCAGGCTATCTAGAAGCGCGTCTGAATTCTCCATTTCGGATGGTTGCAGACGTATCCCCATATCTATGCGAACCGAGAGAATTCAATCAGAATATACCAGAGAATCTAAGACTTGTATGCGGGGACAATTACCTGGAAATAATTTCTGAAGCAATCCGACAAACATCCCAGTTGGAAATACCTTATGACTCGTGGAAACAGGTGCTAACTTGGGGACGAGACCTGACGGTTGCCCTGCGTTCATATAGCGGCGATCGCGATACCATATTCTTCATAGACTGTAGTCCTACTTTTGCTATTTCTACACAGCTTGCTCTTGTGGCTGCCGAAAACTTGATTGTACCATTTATAGCGGACTATACTTCACGTCTTGCGATCGAGAATGTCCTCGCAATTCTCTATGCCATAACCGACCCCCATACTGCGCCATACGCACGAATTGCTTTTGCAAAACGCGCTAAGGAAGAAGGTGTACCTGTACCAAAATTACATACATTCGTGAGCCTAAATTTGACTTTGTACAAAGGGAGAGCGAGCAAGGCATCCGAAGCTGTAAACCAGAGAATTATGCAGATGATGGATGATATACACAAGAAGCACCGTCATATTTTTGCTAACTCCAAAGACAAGCCGAGTAACACCTTCATTGAAATCCCAGATTTTACCAGCGGTTCTGTACTCGCTGCTACGACTGGCACGCCCTTGCACAAACTCACACCAGCAGCCAAAAACATCGCGGGCGAGCAGGTGCAATTGAATGCAGAGTCATTGCAAAGGTACCGAGATGCACTTGAAAAGTTCGTGAACTGTATTTAGGAAATCGCCGTGCCGTCACCAGCAGCATTGAAGTACAAAACAGCGTCCAACACGGCTAGAACACTTCGCGAAACAGCTACAGATCCCCGCTTGCAACCAATATCGCGCAGTAAAACTCAAGTCTACTATCACTCCGCTCTAGCTGCATTTGTTGCTGTATGGGATGCTTACATAAACGAACTCGTTCGCAACTTTTTCGCTGCAACTGCAAATCCTTTAGATCCCAAATTTCATGCCGTACATTCTATTGCTAGAGATGCGGCGGAACGCGCACTTGAAAGATTTAATACACCAAACGCGGAGAACACGCGAAACCTTCTGATTCAAAACACTGGTTACGATCCTATTGGCGATTGGATTTGGTCTGCAAGAAGCCTGAGCGGATTAGCCGTTCGGCAGAAGCTAAATGAGATTTTAAGAGTGCGGCACAGTTTTGCACATGGTTTTGCTATTCCCGCGCTTTCTTGGACTCAAACAGCAACCGGAAAAGTTCGGCTTACGGCTAAAGCGATAGACGATGTTGATGTGTTTTTTACACATCTTGTGAATGTTACCGACCTCGGCATGAAGCAGCATATCGAAACGAGTTATAGTCTAGTATTGCCTTGGTAAAGATTTTAATCAAAGAGATGAAATCTTATCTATGTAATATTTGTAGGCTACTTTGTACGCGCTTTCCTTTGAGGCTTGCCTGATAATTTGATATGACTCAGTATCTTTCCGACAATTCCCTCCCGGCTGGTGAAGAAAAGCTTAATCTTCCCGAAGAAACAGAAGTTTTCGTCTTCCCGGCATCCTTTGCCCAGCAGCGGCTTTGGTTCCTCAATCAATTAGCACCGGGCAATCCTTTCTACAATGTCTCAACAGCGCTCCGCTTAACAGGTTCCCTCAACTTAAGATCCTTAGAGCAAACCTTCAATGAAATTGTGCAGCGGCACGAAACTTTACGCACAACTTTTACGCTTTTGGAAGGGGAACTCGTACAAATTATTGCTCCCATTCTAACCGTATCCCTCCCCACAATCGACTTACAAAATCTCTCGCCAACTCAGCAGGAAACCGCAGCGCTGCAACTCGCAACCGATGCAGCGCAATGCCCTTTCGATTTAGCCGCCGGGCCGTTATTCAAAGTAACGCTGTTACAACTCAGTGAAACAGAACATATATTGTTGCTGAATTTACATCATATTGTGGCTGATGGTTGGTCGATTGGAGTGCTAATTCGAGAGCTGGGAACGCTCTACACAGCATTTGTAAAAAATGGCATCTCGCACTTACCAGCACTGCCCGTGCAGTACGCCGACTTTGCAGAGTGGCAGCACCAATGGTTGCAGGGCGAAGTATTAGAAACCCAGTTAGCTTATTGGCGGCAGCAGTTAAATGGAATTACCACACTCAATCTACCAACAGACAGGCAAAGACCAGCCGTTCCATCCTACCGCGGCGCTAAACAATTTATAACACTATCACCTGCTTTGAGCGAGGCGCTAAAGTCATTTAGCCAGCAAGAAAGCGCGACTTTATTTATCACTCTACTAGCCGCTTTTCAAACTTTGCTGTACCGCTATACAGGACAAGTAGATATTGCAGTAGGAACGCCGATCGCCAATCGCAACCTGAGCGAAATAGAAGCATTAATCGGTTTTTTTGTCAACAGTTTGGTGCTGCGTGCAGATTTATCAGGAAATCCAACTTTTCGGGAACTATTGCATCGGGTAAAAAACGTCGCAATGGCAGCCTACGCCCACCAAGATTTGCCCTTCGAGAAGTTGGTTGAGGAAATGCACCCCGATCGCGAGTTGAGCCGCAACCCCCTATTTCAAGTTAGTTTTAGCCTGCAAAACACTCCTGTAGCAGCGCTGGAATTGCCGGGAATCGTTGGAGAGGCGATCGACTTTGATGCGGGAACCGCCAAGCTAGATTTAGAGTGCCACTTGTGGGAAGATGCAGGAAGTATTCAAGGGCAATTTGTCTACAGCACAGATTTATTTGATAGCGGCACAATTGCGCGGATGGCGGGACATTTCCAAACGCTGCTCGCAGCCATTGTTGCCAATCCCAAACAGCACCTCAGCGACTTGGCTTTGCTGACAGCGCCAGAATACCAGCAATTATTAATCGATTGGAATGACACTCAGAGAGATTATCCGCAAAACCAGTGTTTCCATCAGCTATTTGAAGAGCAAGTCGAGCTAACGCCCGATGCTGTCGCCGCCGTCTTTGAAAACCAGCAGTTAACCTACCGCCAACTCAACAGCCGAGCCAACCAACTTGCACATTACTTGCAGAAATTGGGAGCAGCACCAGAAGTTTTAGTGGGCCTTTGTGTAGAACGTTCCTTAGATGCGATCGTCGGATTGCTAGGCATTATCAAAGCAGGCGCAGCCTACCTGCCTTTAGATCCAACTTATCCTCAAGAGCGGCTTAACTTCATGTTAGAAGATGCTCAGGTGTCGATTTTGGTAACTCAGCAGCACTTAGCCCAAAACTTGACGCAGCCGGAAAATTTCGGAGTTTTTTCAGTAGTGTGTTTGGACTCCGACAGAGAAATTATCGCCCAACAAAGCCCAGAAAACCCAACTATAAAAATCCTCCCAAAAAACCTAGCCTACGTCATTTACACATCTGGTTCAACCGGAAAACCCAAAGGCGTTCTAATCGAACATCGGGGACTCTACAACTTAGCCCTAGCTCAAATAGAAGCTTTTAAAATAAACTCCAATCACCGCATTTTGCAATTCGCCTCCCTGAGTTTTGATGCCTCAATCTTTGAGATTGTCATGGCCTTGGGAACCGGAGCAACACTTTACTGTGCCAAGAAAGAATCTTTGTTGCCAGGACAAACATTAATCCAATTTTTGCAGGACAATGCTATTACCCACGCTACCCTCCCGCCCTCGCTGCTAGCTGTCCTTCCAAACGCCGAACTTCCCGCACTGCAAACAATCATCTGTGCTGGGGAATCCTGTTCCCCGGATATTGTTAAACGCTGGGCTTCTGGGCGCAGATTTTTTAACGCTTACGGCCCTACAGAAGCGACAGTCTGGTCAAGTTTGGCCGAAATTGGCGAGCCCAAAAAACCGCCCATCGGCCGCCCAATAGCTAACACTCAACTCTATATTTTAGATAAAAATTTACAGCCTTTACCCGTTGGAATTCCTGGTGAATTGTACATCGGCGGCAGCGGATTGGCGCGAGGCTACCTGAAGCGCCCCGAATTAACCGCCCAGCGATTTATTGCTAATCCGTTTAGCCAGAAAGCAGGAGAACGAATTTATAAAACTGGTGACTTAGCGCGCTATTTTCCCGACGGCAATATTGAGTTTTTAGGCCGCACTGACGAACAGGTAAAAATTCGCGGTTATCGAATAGAATTGGGAGAAATTGAAGCGCTGCTGGTTCAGCATCCAGCAGTCAAAGAAACAGCGGCGGTTGCTGTGGATGATTTGTCGGGCAACAAACGCCTAGTTGCTTATGTCGTTCCCAATCAAAATCAGACGTTTAATTCCGGGGAAATACGCAATTTCCTCAAACAACAACTGCCCAATTACATGATTCCCAGTGCTTTTGTGGCGATGGATTTTCTGCCCCTAACTCCCAATGGCAAAATTGACCGCCTGCGCCTACCTGTACCGGGAACTCTAACTAGCAATTCAATAGATAAAAGCTGCATTGCACCTCGCACACCAACCGAGTCAACCCTCGCCCACATTTGGGCCACAATCCTCAACGCAGAGTGCGTTGGTATTCGCGATAACTTCTTTGATTTGGGTGGAGATTCCCTGCTGGCAATCCGCCTCATCAATGAGATTAACCAGCAATTTCAGCGCGAGTTGCCGCTGTCTGCTCTTTTTTTAAATCCGACAATTGAAGGTTTAGCCGATTCGCTATCTTCAGAAACAAATTCTCTGGAATGGTCGCCTTTAGTTGCAATTAAGCCTCGCGGTAAAAATCCCCCGTTCTTCTGCGTCCATCCCATCTTTGGCGTCGTATTTCCTTATGTCGAGTTAGCCTTTGGGCTAGGAGAAAATCAACCGTTTTACGGGCTGCAACCAAGGGGTATTGACGGCGAAAGTTCTCCGTTAACTAGCATTGAAGACATGGCGGCTGACTACATCGCAGCCTTGCGTACCGTTCAACCAAAAGGGCCTTATTTTTTAGGAGGCTGGTCTTTTGGGGGTTTGGTTGCTTTTGAGATGGCTCAACAGTTGCTCGCAGCGGGGGATGAAGTGGCTTTGCTTGCTGTGCTGGATACTTTAGCGCCTGTTTCTGCTAACAAACCTTCTTTTTGGGACGGTTGCAAGTTTATTCTGACTACTGTTTCGCGCTCTATCTGGCCTTTTGTAGTAGATTATTTTCGCTTGGTGGCTGCTGCGGAAAATGTTCAAAGTGGCGGTATTGCTGCCAAATTTCCGAAATTAAATAAGATGCTTAATTTGGCAGCTAATTTTTTGCATCGCTGGAATTGGAAACAGGCTGTTATGGTTAGCATCCTATCTCAGGAGTCAAAAGAAAGAAGCTGGCGCGAGCTGGCAATTCCTTCGATGTTTACTGTATTTCAGGCTAATAGTCAAGCAACTCTCAGCTATCGATCGAAAATTTATCCGCAGCGAATTACTCTGTTTAGATCGAGGGAAAAGCTAAGCATGAGTCATCAAGATCCGACTCTTGGCTGGAGTGAATTAACGACGGAAAAAGTAGAGGTGATTAGAGTTCCGGGAAATCATCTTACTATGCTGAGAAAGCCCTGCGTCGAGGTGCTGGCTCAACAGCTAAGGCATTGCTTGGAGAAGGAATTAAGTGATTGAGGAACCCGCGTGCTTGTGTGTCGAATAAAATAATCTTTATCACGTTTGTAGTGAGGACTTTAGTCCGAGTGAGTTTTATGAGACTAAAGGGACACTCCAAAAGCCCATAGGTGTCCACTTAAGCCTGAAAGCCTTGATAAATCTCGTTTTTCCCTAAGTCTAGATCCCCCTAAATCCCCCTTAAGAAGGGGGACTTTGAAAAAAACTCCTGTCCCCCCCTTCTTAAGGGGGGCTAGGGGGGATCTGGCCTCAATCGTCAAAAAGTAGTCTGTGACTGGGTTTGACGTTAAATTGACACTAATGGGCATTGCCGTGTCCCTACTGTACTGTTGACTGTTGACTGTTGACGGTTGACTGTTGACTGTTGACTGTTCTGAAATGCCTCAATCTAAAATCTAAAATCTAAAATCTAAAATTGCCCAATGGATTGCGCGATGCTGAAGATGATAGCAGCCAAACCTGCTGCGATCGGAATTGTCACCAGCCAAGCCGAACCAATTGACAGCAAAGTTTGCAAGCGTACTGATTTCCAAGCTTTGATCAGCCCGACTCCGACAACTGCACCGACTAAAGCGTGGGATGTGGAAACTGGCAAACCGAAGCGGGATGCTAGCAAGACTGTGGTGGCTGTGGCTAATTCCGCACAAAATCCGCCGCTTGGCTGGAGTTCGATGATCTTTTCGCCGACTGTGGCTATTACATTTTTGCCCCAGATGGTTAAACCGATGACTATTCCTGCGCCTCCGAGGACTAAAATCCACAGGGGAACGCTGAAATCTTCTGAGGGAAAGGAACCTGTACGCCGGATGTAGGCGATCGCAGCTAGGGGAGCAACTGCATTTCCTACGTCGTTGGAACCGTGGGAAAATGCTACAAAACAGGCGCTCAAGACTTGAAATCTCGCCATTTGTTGCTCGATGGGAGAGTGGCGGGGAGGGGGAGAGGGGGAGAGGGGGAGAGGGGGAGATTGGGAAAATATTCCCTCTTTCTTATTCCTTGCATCCGTTACATCCGTTACATCCGTTACAAAATCCGCTGCCGAACCTTCTTCCTTCTCAACTGATTCTAATTTTTTCCAGCTATTGAGTGTGAGGGCGATCGCAGCTATTGCCCCGATGCCAATGACAATATCGTGAATTGGAAGATTCCAGCCAAATCGATCGTGCGCGGCGGCGATCGCCCCTGTCTGCACGAAAGCGACATTCACAACAGACGGCAGTACAATTATCCCAAATACGCTCAGCATTGCTGCACTCAGCCAGGGTATCCACTCGCGCATTTGAGATAGAGGATCTGGTCGATCGAGAATCGAATACTTCACCACACTGTAAAATAGTGCGGCTAAAGCACCGCTGGCAACAGGTGTCGCCACCCAAGTTAGGGAGATGGTGCCGATGGTTCGCCAATCAACTGCATTAATTCCGGCTGCAACACAGCTAAAACCCGCGATCGCGCCCACGACTGCATGGGATGAAGAAACCGGCAAACCTCGACTGGTAGCGATTTGCAGCCATATCCCGCAAGCTATCAGCACTGACACCATCCCGATCAAAAATACTTGCGGTTTGGCCGCGAACACTTCTGCATTCACAACTCCTGTTGCGAGAGTTTCGGAAACTCCTTGTCCGAACAGCACTGCGCCGGAAAACTCCAGTATGCCTGCAACAATTATTGCCTGTCGCAGCGTTAGAGCCTTCGAGCCTACGGATGTCCCCATCGAGTTAGCGACATCGTTGGCCCCCAAGTTGGCGGCGACGTACAACGCGAGTGCGGCCATTGCCCCTAGTTGCAGAAATACGACCCCAGAGGTATTTAACATAGAAGTTTTTTGACATAAAACTGGTAGTTCGATATATGATAAGGGATTGTCAGTAACCCAGGTCTAAAAGAGATGGGGCTTGCAAGAGCAATTCCCGCAAGCCGTACTGACCAGCCTCAGTCTTAACTGACTACGTTTTTTGAGTCACGACACCTGGAAATGCGTAGCTAGTTTCCTGCTCTGTCATTTGCAATTAAACAGTCTTAAGGTCACTGAGACAGTGTTGCAAGTCTAAAAAGCTCACTAAACATTGGCGAAGCTAACATTACTGGAATGGCAAGGCGCTCCCGGCAATACAGGGATTAGACAAGTACCATTCCTCTACTTGTCTAGCCCCGAAAGGGGTAGGCGGTTTAAACCGCTCGTGTCGTTTCCCTCTCAGGGCTCAAGCCACTGAGTGTCCCACTTACCGAGTTTTTTTATGAAAGGCGCAGAAATAATCCGTTCGATCGAAACGGCAGAAATAGATAGAGTCAAGCAAGAACTCAATAAACAAGTTCCCGAAATTTACGTGGGCGACACAGTGCGAGTCGGCGTAAGAATTAAAGAGGGTAACAAAGAACGGGTTCAGCCCTACGAAGGGACTGTGATTGCCATGCGTAACGGCGGGATTAATGAAACAATCACCGTCCGCCGCGTGTTTCAGGGCGTCGGCGTGGAACGGGTGTTTTTGATTCACTCGCCCCGAATCGCCACGATCCAAGTGATGCGCCGCGGGAAAGTCCGCAGAGCAAAACTTTACTACCTGCGCGATCGGGTGGGCAAAGCTACTCGCGTCAAACAGCGGTTCGATCGCTCCCTGTAGGAATGCACCCAGCTTCCCCTTGGTTCATGGTTCATGGGAAATTGAGAAATTTAAAAAAAAAGTTTCCCATTTAGAGCGCACTGTGTTAAAATAGAAATCTAGAGGTTAAGCGAATTTCAGCAACCTCACCTGTGCGCTCTTAGTTCAGTTGGTAGAACGCAGGTCTCCAAAACCTGATGTCGGGGGTTCAAGTCCTCCAGGGCGCGCTGAATCACCAAACTTTAAATTCTGCCCGAAAGCGCCCGGATTATTGGCTGGCAACAGTCAAAACCGCAAACTTTCGGGTAGAATTAATTTTTGTGGGCGGTTCGCAAAAAATGCCATCAACAAATCCTCGGTGTCGCTTCTCGATCGTCGGTTTCGGCGATCGGCATTTACGCCGTTGATTGGTTGGGCTTGTAAAAAAGTCGTGGCTTTAGATTTGAGATTTGGGACTTTGGCGTAAGTGGTTAGTGTCACAAAATCTGAGAGCCGCGGGCCACTCACACCATCTAAAATCTAAAATCTAAAATCTAAAATCGCAAGGGGGATTGAATCGTGGCGAAAAAAGACGAAGCTCAAGAAACTCAAGAAATGACGGCGCCTGGGTTTAATCCTACGGGTTTTTTAAAGGAAACTAGAGAAGAACTCGACAAAGTGGTTTGGCCCAGCAGGCAGCAGCTAATCAGCGAGTCTTTGGCCGTGCTTTTGATGGTAATCCTCTCAGCAAGCCTGATCTATTTGGTGGATAACTTCTTTAACTGGGGCGCGGGAAAGGTGTTTGGGCCATGACTTTTGCATCAGAAGAATCTGAGTATTCCACAGAAGCGACGGGACAGGCAGCATCGCCAGATGTGCCGGAAATTGATGCTCGCTGGTATGCTGTTCAAGTTGCCTCTGGCTGCGAGAAGCGGGTGAAGGCAAACTTGGATCAGCGGATTCAAACTTTGGATGTTGCCGATCGCATCGTTCAAGTAGAAATTCCGCAAACTCCGGCAATCAAAGTCGGCAAAGACGGTTCCAGGCGGCAGTCAGATGAAAAAATCTTTCCCGGCTACGTACTCATCCGTATGTTTATGGACGAGGATACGTGGCAGGTGATCAAGAATACCCCGAATGTAATTAATTTTGTCGGGGCAGAGCAGAAACGCCGCTACGGGCGCGGCAGGGGTCACGTCAAACCGCTACCTCTGAGTCATTCGGAAGTAGAACGGATCTTCAGAAACGCTCAGGAATCAGAACCAGTTGTCAAAGTATCGATGTCTACTGGAGACCACGTTGTGGTACTTTCCGGGCCATTTAAGGATTTTGAAGGTGATGTGATTGAAGTTAGCCCGGAACGAAACAAGCTCAAAGTTTTACTCTCGATTTTTGGGCGCGATACGCCTGTAGAATTGGAGTTCAATCAGGTTCAGAAACAGAACTAACTAATGGCAAAGAAAGTTGTTGCAGTAATTAAGTTGGCGATTACGGCGGGAAAAGCCAACCCAGCTCCTCCGATCGGCCCAGCTCTGGGTCAGCACGGCGTCAATATTATGATGTTTTGCAAGGAGTACAATGCTAGAACCGCAGACCAAGCGGGTCTGGTGGTTCCGGTAGAAATTTCGGTTTTTGAAGACCGCAGTTTTACATTTATTCTCAAAACCCCGCCGGCTTCAGTTTTGATTCAAAAAGCTGCTGGCATTGCTAAGGGTTCGGGAGAACCTAATCGCAAGCAAGTAGGCTCGATTACACAGGCTCAACTGCGAGAAATCGCTGAAACCAAAATGCCTGACCTCAATGCTAATGATGTTGAGGCTGCTATGAAAATTGTGGCAGGAACGGCTAAAAATATGGGCGTGGCGATCGCGGATTAAAGGAAGAAGGAAGAAGGAAGAAGGAAGAAGGAAGAAGGAAGAGTTTTCCTAGTCCAAGTTCCAAATTGCTAATCCAAAATTCCTGATTTTGAAGGTAAAATCTTCAATCCAAAATCCAAAATCCAAAATCCAAAATCGATCGGTTCAGGGGGAGAAGCAAAGCTTCGCTAGTAACCGAAAACTGGTAGATTTTAAGATTGTCCGATAGGTTCAATCTAAAATCTAAAATCTAAAATCTAAAATCGACTGACCCCAGGAGATAACAATGGCAAAGAAAGTATCGCGAAGACTGCAAGAACTTCAAAAGAAAGTTGAAGACAGACCTTATCTACCGCTGGAAGCTCTGCAACTTTTGAAAGAAACAGCAACCGCTAAGTTTGGCGAAGCTGCTGAAGCTCACATCCGTTTGGGAATTGACCCGAAATATACTGACCAACAGTTGCGGACAACTGTATCGCTACCAAAAGGAACTGGTCAAGTAGTCAGAATTGCGGTGATTGCTAAGGGCGAAAAAGTTAAAGAAGCCCTAAATGCCGGCGCGGATATTGCTGGTTCTGAAGAGTTGATCGATGAAATTCAGAAGGGCATGATGGACTTCGATTGCCTGATTGCTACCCCAGACGTGATGCCGTTGGTGGCAAAATTGGGTCGGTTGTTGGGCCCGCGCGGTTTGATGCCTTCTCCGAAAGGTGGCACGGTGACGACTGACATTGCTCAGGCGATCAACGAGTTTAAAGGTGGTAAACTAGAATTCCGTGCCGATCGAACTGGCATCGTTCATGTTATGTTTGGCAAGGCAGCTTTCTCAGCGGAAGATTTGCTCGTCAACCTTCATGCTTTGCAAGAAACTGTTGACCGCAACCGTCCTTCTGGTGCTAAAGGTCGCTACTGGCGCAGTTTGTACGTATCCGCAACAATGGGCCCGTCGATCGAAGTCGATATCAGTGCTCTGCGCGATACCAAACTTGATGCTGCGTAGAAAGAATTAAGCAGAAGGCAGAAGGTAAAAGACAGCTTCGGCTGTCTGTGTAAATCTCTCACAAGATTTGCGTCATAGCCTTGCTATGTCTGCCTTCTAGTGATAGCCTAATCAAAAATCAATAAGCTGAAGACCGCAGGTGCCGATCGCTTAATTTCCTGCCGAGGCTGAAGAAATAAAAACTCAAGACTCAAAGATTAGAAATTTTCTATTTTTAATTCTGACTTGTTAATTTTTAATTCTCTGCCCCGGCTCGAAGGTCGGGGTTTTTGACGGGCAGTTTTCGATCCTAAAAGGAGGTGAAATAAGTATGGGCAAAACTTTAGCGGTAAAAAATGAGATTATTGCAGACCTCAAGCAAACCTTGAGCGAATCTCAATTGGCGATCGTGATTGACTACACGGGCTTAACTGTTGCTGAAATCACAGATTTGCGTCGGCGTTTGCGTCCGAAAGGCAGCAGTTGCCAAGTGGCAAAAAACACGCTAATGCGAATTGCTGTTGAAGGCAACGAAACCTGGCAGCCGATACAAGAATTGCTGACCGGTACGTCGGCATTCGTGTTCGTGCAAGAAGATATTGGCGGCGCGATTAAAGCTTACCAAGAATTCCAAAAAGTCTCTAAGAAGACAGAACTTCGCGGCGGCGTAATGGAAGGACGGGTACTGAAAGAAGCTGATGTTAAAGCATTAGCTGATCTGCCGTCGAAAGAACAACTCATGGCTCAAATTGCTGGCGCTATCAACGGTGTCGCAACCAAGTTGGCTGTGGGTATCAATCAAGTTCCTACTTCGATCGCTCGCGGTCTTAAAGCTTATGCTGAAAAAGACGGCGATTTAGCAGAAGTAGAAGCAGAAGCACCAGCACAACCTGAAGCAGAAGCAGCAGCACAACCTGAAGCAGAAGCAGCAGCACAACCTGAAGCAGAAGCACCAGCGCAACCTGAAGCAGAAGCAGCAGCACAACCTGAAGCAGAAGCACCAGCAGAAGCAGACAGCACATCTGCGTAAGTCATTAGTAATTAGTCACGAGTCAAGAGTCGTTAGTTTTGAGAAACAAACTGATCACTGGAGACGAGAAACTAATAATTAATGAGCAATCGAAAGTCTCAAATTCCAAATCTACAATCGAACTAGGAGTTCAAAAAATGTCTACAGCAACTGACGAAATCTTGGATAAACTTAAGTCTCTGACTTTGCTCGAAGCTTCTGAATTGGTCAAGCAAATTGAAGAAGCTTTCGGCGTTAGCGCTGCTGCTCCTGTCGGCGGCATGATGATGATGGGCGGCCCTGCTACTGCCGCTGCTGAACCCGAAGAAGTACAAACTGAGTTCAGCGTGATTCTTGAAGAAGTTCCTGCTGACAAGAAAATCGCAATTCTGAAGGAAGTCCGCGCGATTACCGGTCTGGGCCTGAAGGAAGCGAAAGACTTGGTAGAAGCCGCACCGAAAGCAGTTAAGGAAGCTATTGCTAAGGAAGCTGCTGAAGAAATGAAGAAACAGCTTGAAGCTGTGGGCGCAAAGATTGCTATCAAGTAGTCAGAGAATGTAGTTGATATCAATTCCGGTGACACCGGAATGATGGTTGACTGTTGACTGTTGACTGTTGACTGTTGACTGTTAACTGTTAACTGTTAACTGTTAACTGTTAACTGTTAACTATTAACTATTCCTTAAAATTAATCGCGCGATAGTTACATCTCTCGCGCGATTAATTATTTTTGGCGTAGGGAAACGGCCTTGCTGTGTCCTCTTAGGATCGCGAATTAAATAATTTACACAAGGAAAGTGGGGAGTAGGGATTGGGCACTCTTAGCCCGCCCTTTCTGGACGGGCGGGACGCCCATCCCACAAGAACTATCAAAATTCTAAGTTATTTAATTCTCATTCCTTAGATTTTAGAGGCAGCTTCCATTTGCCGCACTACTGTTAAAGCAGAATAGGAAACACCGGCAGTTCCTTCTCCGGGATGGGTGGAGTCGCCTACTAACCACAAGTTTTTAATTGGTGTGCGATTGGCAAATCCGAAGGGCCCGAAAGTTGGTATTCGCTGGCCGATGCCGCCGACAACGCCTCTATCTCTCGCTGTGTAGCGGGCAAAGGTGCGGGGTGTGGCGGCTTCTTGGTGTACGATCGACTCTGGTGTCAAATTGAAATATTTGCTCAAACGGGCGATCGCCCCTGCGGTATATTTTTGCTTTAATCCTTCATAATCAACCGAATTCCACCACATTCGAGTATCAGTAAATGACGAAGCGATAATTGTCGCCATTCCCTCCGGTGCTCGCCCATCACCCGGATGACTGACAGAAACAAATAATGAATTATTCTCCCCAATCTCACCGTCGTAATCGTAAAGAAACTGAAGGTGCGGCGGACAATTGGCCGGAATTGCGCTTTCATGGACTCCCAAATATATCACAAAAGCACCGGATGCGGGCGGCAATTTATCGACTCGATATTTGTAGCCTGCCATTTGATTTGGGAGTTGATTTGTTGTTTCTGAATTCTCTGATTTAACCGATAAATTATCTATTAAATTGCCGAGACTTGGCTCGCTTGACAACAATTTTACTAGATTTTGCGCGGTCACGTTGGCAACAATGCGATCGGCTGTTTCTGTCCAAACTTCGCCTGTTTTTTGATTGCGAATCACTGTACCGGTGGCTTGGCCGTTGGCGGTGATAATGCTTTCAACTGTGTGTCGCAACAGGACTTTGCCGCCGTCTCGTTCGATCGCCTCTACAAGTCGATCGCTCAATACCTGCATACTTCCTTGTAGATGATACAATCCCTGCGGCTCTTGCGAAACTCCTAAAGCCGTCGCCGCGTAAAGTAGCGCCGTTTCTTCGGTATCAACTTGAGAATACAATTTTAACTGCAAATCCAGAAAAGTTTTCAAGCGCAAATTGTCGCCTAACCCACAAAGCCGCAAAGCATCTCCCACTGTCATAAAAGTGAAAGGCAAAGTAATTAAAGTATCGGGGCGAACTGCTTGAATTAATTGCCAGAAATCCCAGAAGTTTCTGGGCGGTAAAACTGGATCGCGCCCTTGAAATTTCCAGCTAGCTTGGAACAATGCAGACAATAATTGCCAAAAAGGTTCGCTTCCCGGAAACTGCCGCTGCCTTTCTTCCAGCCACTTTTGCGGATCTCGCCACACGCTAATCGGTGCGGTTTCTCCAGGCAAAAACACCGCACAAGCGGGATCGCAGGGTGTGGCTGCGGGAAGTTCTATGTCTAATTCTGAGAAAATTCGGTGGTGAATGCCTCCGGGTTCCAATCCTGCAACCTGCGTGGCGCCGACATCGAAGGTAAAGCCTTTGCGTTTGAAGGTGGAAGCGCATCCTCCGGGGACGATCGCCTGGTCTAAGACTAGCACTTTGTATCCTCTGCGGGCTAACAGGGCTGCTGCAGTGAGTCCGCCGATTCCGCCTCCAATTACCGTGACGCGGCCCTTAGTGTCTGTGGGACTGGATTTGCCAAAAGGGGTGCGATCGCCTGTCATAAATTTATTTATTGTAATATTTCTTAATAGTATGCTCATATTTTGCAATAAAAAGCTCTTGTAGCGACAGGTTGAAATCTATCGCTACAAGAGGAATGAGGCCGAGTTTAGAGGACGTTTTAGGGGTAAAGTGCTCCTGCTGCACCCGGAGCGTTAGACAGTGCCGTGTTGATTAGAGAATCACTGACGGCGCCACTTGTTGAGATAAGCTTCGCCAATCCCAGCCACAGCCTGCATTTGACCTAGCTGTTCCCGTAAAGCTTTGATGGTTCTTAGCTGTTCTTGAGACTGTTGCTGCAAAGCGTCGTAATTTCGCTGTATCGCGGCACTCTGGCTCAATTGATTTTCTAGAGATTGCAACTTGCTTCGTTGAACTTGGAATTCGCCGATCGCACTTGACTTTTCTGCTAACTCGTGCTGCAAAGATTCGTAACTCGACTTCGACACGGTTTGCTGCAATTGGCTTTCGAGATTTTGCTTTTCGGTGGCGAATTGCTGCTGCAAAGATTCCAGAGCACTGGATTTTTCGGCGAGTTGCTGGTGCAAAGATTCCAGAGCACTGGATTTTTCTGCTAGCTGCTGCTGAAACTCGTGTTCTTTTTCGGCGACTTGCTGCTGCAAAGAAGCGATCGAACTCGATTTTTCTGCTAGCTGTTGCTGAAATTCGTGTTCCCGGTGGTCTTTTTCGGCGATTTGCTGCTGCAAAGATTCCAGAGCACTGGATTTTTCTGCTAGCTGTTGCTGAAACTCGTGTTCTTTTTCGGCGACTTGCTGCTGCAAAGATGCGATCGAACTCGATTTTTCTGCTAGCTGCTGCTGAAATTCGTGTTCCCGGTGGTCTTTTTCGGCGATTTGCTGCTGCAAAGATTCCAGAGCACTCGATTTTTCTGCTAGCTGTTGCTGAAACTCGTGTTCCCGGTGGTCTTTTTCGGCGAATTGCTGCTGCAAAGAAGCGATCGAACTTTCGCGTTCACTCAACTGCTGCTGTAAACTTTCGTAACTTGACTTCGCTACAGTTTCGGCTAAGTGGCTTTCGAGATTTTGCTTTTCAGTAGCGAGTTGCTGCTGTAAAGATGCGATCGAACTTTCGCGTTCACTCAACTGTTGCTGTAAACTTTCGTAACTTGACTTCGCTACTGTTTCGGCTAATTGGCTTTCGAGATTTTGCTTTTCGGTAGCGAATTGCTGGTGCAAAGATGCGATCGAACTTTCGCGTTCACTCAACTGCTGCTGTAAAGTTTCGTAACTTGACTTCGCTACAGTTTGCTGCAATTGGCTTTCTAGATTTTGCTTTTCGGTAGCTAATTGCTGCTGCAAAGAAGCGATCGAACTTTCGCGTTCACTCAACTGCTGCTGTAAACTTTCGTAACTTGACTTCGCTACAGTTTCGGCTAATTGGCTTTCGAGATTTTGCTTTTCGGTAGCGAGTTGCTGCTGTAAAGATGCGATCGAACTTTCGCGTTCAGCCAACTGCTTCTGTAAAGTTTCGTAACTTTCTTGCAGCGGATTTGGCTGTACGTTCACCGAGTCCAATTGAGTTTCTGCCGTTCTAGCGTCATTAATTTCGCTTTCTTCGGCTGTTTCCCCTTCCAAGTCAGCGGCTTCTACCTCAGTTTCTTCACCTTTTTTCCAAGTGACAGTAACTTCCGTCTTGTCCTTAGAAATATCCAGAGCGCCTTGTGCCAAGCGTTCTAGGAGTTCCGACCTTGATATTCCGAGCTTGCGAGCGATCGTGTTCAATCGATCGGCACTAGAAGAAGTCAGCGAAAGTCCGATTTTGACTTTGCTGTCTGAATTGGAACTAACTACATTGCGATTTTTTTTGACCATTGGCATTTTCCTCATGCCAACCTACACTTATTAGTATAGTGGCTGAAGCTTGTATTAAAATTAATTCTTGTTACTTACCAATTGTGCCAGCTTGCGTTCCCAATTGAACAAAAAGCCGTGAATGTATTCTTCGATCCATTCCTCCCCGTAGCACCGCGTGAACATTTCCTGACCAGGGGTTTTTTCGGCAAGATACCGCAGATAGCACAGTTGAGCTTGTTAAGATACTATCTAACTTTGCGCCCGATCTCACAGGTTCGGCGCGATCGACCAAATCCAAATAAGCCGCCACATAGTCTTTGAACCCTGCAAAAACCGGAATTGCCAAAATTTTCCTTTCCTTGGGACGATCCCACAGAAACGCCAACGAGAAAAACTGCTTAGCTTCCTCTGGAAAGTCGCCACTCCAGGGAAGGTGCGGTTGATGAGCTTGAAAAATTTGTTCGATCGACCCAGTATGTTCCGTCCGCTCCAACGCCCGTCAGGATACTGAGTTCAGCTTTTCAGCTTCCTCAAGAAGTCTGCCACCAAAATCTTGTTCTGAAAAGTTGCTCGAATTGTGTCGCTGTTGCTGTAATTAATAATAACTTCAAACCTCTCAAACTCACCGCTTGGGCGATCGATATCAACTGTGTTTAGCTCTGTTAGTGCATCATCAATATTCTCAAACTCGTATTTTGTACCGAAAAGTGGCATGATAATTATTTGGGAAATGAAACGATCGAGGCAGTTTCTGAGCGTATCCATAAACCTATCGACTTCTTGTTTTGAAACACGCATCAAAGCCAGCCGCAGCTTATTTTTTTCTGAAATCTTGAGACCCGCCAACCTCTTTGAAGCTGCGGTATAGCTTTCGTCCGCAGTTGTTTCGTCAAATGCAACATCAAAATCAATTTCCTTAAATGCTGCTACCACATCTCTCTAAGGAATATAGATAATTGCAAATCCATTATTTCTCAGTTGATCTAAAGCTGCTTTCGTGAAATCTCCAACTAACACCGCACCATAAAATGGCGCTGACAAATGATGAAGCTCAATGATAGGTAGTATAGCGCCTTGGATTTCTTGAGCTTTGTTTTTTGAGTGTTTCGTATATCTACGCCATGCAGACTCGATAAATGCAACAGGTCTACCGAGCTGGTCATCTGTACCGTCGATCTCAATTACAAAATCTAAATCATGTTTGTTCCCGTATTTGTCTTCCCAAGTAACTTTTTTACCGCTTCTAGCTGGACGAGAACGCTGCCAATCGAGGTAGTAGTTTTTGGTTTGTGCAAACTGTTGTAGCCGAGGTTTGAGAATATCGTCGAGTACAATATCTTCAAAAAGTTTGCCTAGAGCCTGCCCAAACTTATGTGATGGAGATTGCGCCATAAATTAACTGTCTATCCAAAGTCTTCCTTCATGGAGCGGAATATTGTGTTTTCGGTTTTTCCACTTGACGTTACGCTCCCTAATCTGCTCAAAATGCCAGGAATTAAACCCTGCCCCAACAGCCAGTTGACCAAGCCACTGCTCGACCGGAACATACACTCCGTAGGGAGCAGAATCTCCGATTACAAAGCAAATTTTGCAATTAGAGCCTGCAACTCGCCGCAGGGCCTGAAATACAAATCCCATGTCGATAAAATAAGCAGCAATCATTGTGTGATATGCCTTATTGCCACTCTTAGTTACTCGAATCTCCTTTAGTTCTTGACAAATCGGTATCAGCTCGTCTCGAATCGGATAAATTATAGATTCACCTATCAGAGTATCTAAGCATACTCGATCCTTTGAAACGTGCTGTGAACTTGAACGAATTAGATATTTACGAACAGTATCATGTAAATCTCCCCAAGAATTTACCTCGCCCCAGAATGTCATTTCCAGACGTGTAGCATCTGCATAATCGTAGTTATTTGCATAGGGGGGAGAAGTTATTATTAAATCTATAGATCTAGCGGGAATACTTTTTAATTTTCTCGCATCTTCTTGAATGAAAGTGGCTCTACTTTCTCTAGAAATAAATTGCATTTGATACATATCTTCTTGCATCATAGCAACCTGCTTTTCTAGGATCTCGAATGGTTCACAAGTCTTAGCTTTGCGTTTGTTAGGGAGAATATATTGCCACTGTGCTGTACCTACATGACTTGATGGTCGTAGAATGGCACAAATGGCTAGAAAAATGAGAGACTGCAATTCTTCAGATAGAGACGGGGCTATTTCAAGATAAGCTTGTCTAATTTTGAAGAGGTCTATTAACCTCTCATCTGTGTAGCATTTGCTTAGTAATACTGGAATTTTTTCTGGAAGCTTTGGCGGTAGACTTGCAGCAAAAGCCTTAATTTCGGTAACTGCTGCCAAAAATTCAGGAATGTTTACCATCCAGGCGAGTTTACCTTTTGCAAGCTTACAAACAAAAGGATGCGCTTCGATACCGCAAGAATTTATACCAAGCTTATCGGCAGTGACGCAAACAGTACCAGATCCTGCAAATGGATCGAGGATAGTTTGAGGTTCTAACTCTGCTATGACTTGTTCGACCCAAGCTGCTGAGAATCCCGCCGAATAGCGAAACCACCTATGGATAGGTAATTTCATATTGTCTGTAAACGTACCTGTCCTTTCCTTGATGACTCTGGATTGAGGATTTGCGTGCAATTGAGGGATGGAATTAAAAAGCTGAAGCCGATCGGGGTTCTTCATTGAGCTTCATGAGTCCCATACTCTGATAGAGAACTACAGTATCTTACCCTAAAGGTGTAAAGTCCCACCTGCAACCCGATGATCTCGATCTTTTGCCAAATAGCTCACAGCCGCGCGAGCTTGAGGATTGTCAAATTTGCTCAGCGCGCGAGCAACTCGCAGCCGAATTCCCCAGTAATCTGAACTTACTAGAGGTAATAATTGCTGCAATGCCTGTTCTTGCTTCGGGGTATTTGCCAGCAGGCCCAATCCGTCAATTGCTACTTCCTGAACTGGTAAATCTTCGCCGCCAAGACCGATCGCACAAATTTCAAATACTGCATCAGGACACTGCATTTCGTACAGCGGAGCCATAATGCTGCGGCGGACGAGCCAATTGTCATCGCGGCGAAAAGCTTCCACTAAATGAGAAATTGCCTCGGTTCCGAACCTTGACAAAGAGTTAGCGGCTTCGGCGCGCACGTTCGGATCGCGATCGAACTGCATCATTTTTAACAGCGCCGCAAAAGCTTCCGCAGTTTGAATCTGCCGCAATCCCATCGCCACGAACGATCGCACCATAAACTCGCGATCGTCCACTTGGCTCAGCAACATCGGTAGCGCCACCGCAGAATCGCACTTTCTCAGAGCCGTTACCCCCCGCAGCCTCTCTTGAGAATCCGAACTTTGCAGCGCTGCTTGGATTTCGCTAATTTTCATAAGCCAATTATAAATTTTTGTTACGTTTCTTTACAATTTTAGCAATTATTCCCGGATTTTGGGCAGATTAAAAAAAAATTCACTGCTGAATAAAAATTTTTGTGCGTATTTAAGCGCACTTTTGTATTAGTAATGAAGGCAATCAGTACCATATTTATTTGAGTAGGCGGAGGCATTTTTGGTTTTTTTTCAAATAGGTTTTAACAGCAGATTTGTTACAAGCAGCGGCTGGGCGCGGTGCAGAATAGAATCATTTTTAACCCTAATTTTTGAGATTAAAGCGCAATTTAAAAGCCTAATTTTCCCGCGCATAAAATCCCAGGTGATTGGCAATTGGACGTTCCTGCATGGGGATTTTATTCTGAATCGGAGCATTCAACAGTTTCGCTCCTGACGGCGATGCTACTGCAAAAGTTACCGACCCGCCGCCATCTAAATTTAGCACTGTCTCAACTCCCAACTGCATCGAAATATCAGTTATTTCGCTCAATTTCAGCCCTTCACTGTAAAGCCTCTGCTTGCCGTCTGCCACAATTAACCACAACTTGTCGCCTGTTTTGTCGATCGCCGCGACGGCACGGGGATAGGGTTTATCCTGTGTGCGTTCTTTCTGGCTTTGTGCTACGGGTTGGCCATTTTTTACCAGCAAAGTATCTCCGGCAACTGCATAGGCTGTTCCCGCAGGGCAAGTGCCGTTTTCGATTATTTTAGCGCGGTTTTTGGCATCAAAACAAAGGGCGGGAAAGTCTGGATCTGGTTGAGAATAAGCTTGGCTTTTGGCAATGGCGTGTCCGACATTATTTACTCGATCGCCACTGCGGGGATAGTAATCCCAAGGTGCTTTCTCGATGCAGGGATAAAAAAAATTGCCGTTGACTGCTAATTGCAATTTAAATTCTTTCAGGAATTCAGTAGCGGTGCGGGCATTGGTTTCTGTTAAATCGGGTGTTGGGTTTCCGGGAGTGACAAAAATTCCTATTCCCGGCGCTTTTAGGTCGATGCTAACAATGTGAATTAGGGTGGGACGCGGATTAGTCCGAAATTCCCTGCGGTAGGCTATTCCTTGAAAGAGCGATCGGGCTTCGTTTGTTTGTTGGGGACGCAAAAAGTAGGGAATGTTGTAGAGTAGTATTGGTGCGAGCAATATTCCGAGACCGAGAATATGCCAAATTTGTTTGATCGTGGGTCGATAAGTCATACCATTTTAGATTTTAGATAGGGGACGGGAAGACTGACATATTTATATATTTTCAAGCATCCTGTACTAATATGAAGTATTCGGATTCCAATAATTTTAGCAATCAAATTTTACGAAATCGATCGTTCCAAGGACAAGTTCTTAACGGTGCTGATTTCAGCGGTGCGGATGTTCGAGGCTGCAATTTTAGAAATGCTCAGTTAGCGGGTGCGAATTTTGTCGGTGCGAAAATCGGCCTTTCTCGGCGACAGATAGCTGTTTTGAGTGGTGGGGCGATCGCGATTTGTTTGGTTGTGGGCGATGTTCTGACTCGACTGATTTTGGGAACTCAAGGACAATTACCGGGCTCTGGCAGTTGGCCTTTTGTTCTGTTGCTGTACGGGGTTTTGAGCGCTGCTGGCTTCGCTTCGGCGATCGCCAGCAAACAGCCAAAAACCTCAAAAGCGGGTAGATTGGCACGAACAATTTCTGCTATTCTATCAGGAGCTTTGTTGGGATTTTTCTATGCTGGTACTGCAACTAATAATAATTCCCAGGCTGCTCTTGCTGGAATGTCGATCGGCGGGGTGTTAATGTTTTTTGTGAATTCCCGGATTCGTAGCCAATTTGCACAGGTGGCGATCGCATCGGCTGGAAGTGTGGCGACTTACGCAGCAGCTTTTTTGTTCAGTGCAACGGCGAGCGCTTTTCTGAGCACTCACAAACTGTTTTGGGGTATGTGTTTCGGTTTTCTGTCGCTGCTGTATCTTTGGTTTGCGTTTGTGTCTCTCTCGGCTA
Source organism: Microcoleus sp. T3_B1 (assembly GCF_036700445.1). Taxonomy (NCBI): domain Bacteria; kingdom Bacillati; phylum Cyanobacteriota; class Cyanophyceae; order Oscillatoriales; family Microcoleaceae; genus Microcoleus; species Microcoleus sp. T3_B1. The sequence goes on along the minus strand of NZ_JAUBOX010000058.1, from coordinate 241 downwards.
TGGTGCGAGAGATTGGAAATGCTGAGGGTACTTCCTTCAGGGGGGCAAATCTCGCTGATGCTAAGTTCGATATACATTAGCTCAATCTAAAATCTAAAATTTAAAATCTAAAATTACCCGACTGATATTCAAACAGCAATTGATATCAATTCCGGTTGCACCGGATGGGAGCATCTCACCTTTGCAGCCCTCCGCTAGAAATTGGAGTTTTGAGGCAGGAGGCAGGAGGCAGGAGGCAGAA
>NZ_JAUBOX010000057.1:4381-51646 GCF_036700445.1 Microcoleus sp. T3_B1 | reverse complement strand
GACTGTTGACTGTTGACTGTTGACTGTTGACTGTTGACTGTTGACTGTTGACTGTTGACTGTTGACTGTTGACTGTTACCATTCGTGTCAACTTAAGACTAAAATCCATAATAAATATCGTTTATAGTTGAGTTTCGAGTCCCCCTAACCCCTCTTAATAAGGGGTGACAAGACTATTGTTACGCCCCCTCTAACTCCCCTTAATAAAGGGGAAAGAGCATTCAAATTCAACCCCGACTCCCCTTCTTAAGGGGGATTTAGGGGACTCGAAACTTCGATACAAACGAGATAGACACAGGGTTTTAGTATTAGGTTGACACCGATGGGCTGTTACTAATTTACAATTCCCAATTCCCAGTCAACCGTCACTCGCCGAGTAACAACGGAGGTAATTTAGTAAAAGGTAAATCCTCGTTGATTGCATCAATTTCTTCCTGTTCTCTTTCGTTGATTTGACCGATATAAGACTTGAGAATTTGGGCAAGACGGTTGTTATAAAATCGGTGCAAACTATAATTTGGCGTAGCTGGAAAGCCGCGCCGTTTTTTGTGCCGCCCGCCGGCACCGGGATCGAAGCTTTGAATGCCCCGATCGATCGCCCATTCGATCGGCGTATAGTAACAAGCATCGAAGTGCAAGCAGTCTATTTCCTGCAAACTGCCCCAATAACGCCCGTACAGTCGATCGCCCTTATACAAACAAAAAGACATACCCATCGGCTGTCTGTCATCTTCCTTGTCGTAGGCGGCTACAAATAAAACTCGATCGCGATAATTGTGGTGCAACTGTTCAAAAAATCGCTTAGTCAGATACTTGCTTCCCCACCAACCAAATTTGTCGCAAGTATTCTCATAAAAAGCATACATTTGACCAAACATGGCTTGGGGAATTTCATCGCCCGTCAGCGTTTTTACCAACAAACCAGCTTGGTCAACTGCTTTGCGTTCGCGCTTGATATTGCGGCGCTGGTTGGCATTAAATGCGCCTAAATAATTGTCAAAATTTTGATAGCCTTGATTTTGCCAAATATAGCTGTGGTGCAGCCAACTGCTGAAACCGTGGCGTTCCATTCTTTCGCGCCATTCGGGATCGACATAAAGGAAATTGCAGCCGGAGATATTGTGGCGATCGCAAAAATGGTCGATCGCGCTTACCATTACTCCGGTTAACTCGTCTTCATCTTCCCCCTCGGCAATCAAAAACCGATAGCCTTCAGCCGGAGTAAACGGCGTCATTCCCATCAATTTCGGATAATATTTAACGCCCAAACGTTGAGCTAAATCGGCCCACTGATTGTCGAACACAAATTCGCCGTAGCTGTGGCTTTTGACATAAAGTGGCGCGCAAGCAATCAACTGTTTGTCTCGCCACACAGTCAAGTGATGCGGCAGCCAACCGGTTTTACCTGTTGCACTGCCGGAGACTTCGAGATTGTTAAGCCAATCCCATTCCAGAAATGGAGTTTTTAGTGGCATCGCCAGGGCATCCCACGACGCTTGCGGGATTTCGCCTATTTTGCTAATCCAGGCTACAGAATATTGAGGTTTTGGCTGTTTCAGCATAGGGAGATTTGAGCGTAGAGCGATCGAACTTCATTTAAGTTAATACAATTATTCGATCGCTGGGAAAGCTCAATGGCAACTGGTGTCAACTGAATGTTGAAACCTGACAAATCTCGCTTTTGTCCGAGACCCGATCCCCCTAAATCCCCCTTAAGAAGGGGGACTTTGAGTGCTTCCGGTTCCCCCCTTCGTAGGGGCGGTGCCAAGAGTGCCCGCCCTTGGCTAGGGGGGATCGGAGGGCTTAATCGTCAAACCCTAGTCTCGGAGTACGTTTGAGCTTTAGTTAGTTCGATCGACCCGATAATGCAAAAATACCTCTTGTCCCACCTGTTTAACCGCCAAAAGCTCCAATTTCGGAGCTAAATCTGCCAAAAAACCCTCTCCCTCCACAGGTGTCGGTGCATCCGCCCCACCCAAAATTAACGGGCACACCGTCAGCCAAAGTTCGTCTACCAAGCCTGCAGCCAGCACAGACGCTACCAGTTTTCCCCCGCCCAGAATCGCCAAGCGTTTGATACCGAAGCTTTCTAGCTGTTGAAACGCATCAATCCAATCAATCTCTCCACCTGCGGTTTTCGCATAGATAATTCGATCGAATTGAGATGTTGCACCATTCTCAATAAGCTTTTTCTGAACAGGCAAGATGCCTGTTCCACTAGAAAATTCATCTCTTGTGGAACGGGCATCTCTTGTGGAACGGGCATCTTGCCCGTTCTTGAGAGATGTTGCACCATTCTCAATAAGCTTTTTCTGAACAGGCAAGATGCCTGTTCCACAAGAAAGTTCATCTCTTGTGGAACGGGCATCTCTTGTGGAACGGGCATCTTGCCCGTTCTTGAGAATGGCACCATTGTCAATAAGCCTTTGATCAACAGGCAAGATGCCTGTTCCACTAGAAAATTCATCTCTTGTGGAACGGGCATCTTGCCCGTTCTTGAGAATGGTGCCAGATGTGCGATCGAACGGAGACGGCAATGGCGTTTCCCTACCGTCTTGCCCCGTCAGCAGCCAGCGAGGCACAGGTTGCTGGAAAAATCGCAAATTTGGGTCAAATTGGGACGATCGCGAACACACAATTTGCACCGGTTGTGGGGGCTTCCCTTGCAGTTCCCTCTGTTTGAGCAATTCCGGCGAAATCACTCTCATCGTCGTCCCATAGGCCTGTAAAGTGCCGTTGCCGAACAAAACCGCGTCGCTTGCTGCTACTTGCTGTTCGAGGTGGGCTTTGTCGTTGGCAGAACCGAATCTCGCGGGCGAGCGCACTGCATCGGCAATTTTACCGTCAGCACTGATCGCGAGTATTACTGTTGCTAATGGTCGATCGATCTTATCTGTCATTAATTTATTAAATTTTCGCACGACATCATATTTAACTAAGTAACTTCACGGATATAAACCCTATTATTGTTCGCTATACGGACGCCCTTGCCAAATATTATAATCGATATCGGCTGGCGATTTCGACATAATTAAGTTTCTCTATACTCACCTGCTTAGCAACTAGAGTTATAATACTTAAAATTACCAATTTCCGTCAAATTATATAAAACATAAGAATGGATTATTTAACCTGGAATAATTCAATCGCATCTCATTTCTTTAAACCGGAAATGGCGGGCAGTACCGTTCACCTGTATGTCACAGAGAAACTAATAACGGATATTGGTCAAGAAAGGGGTGTTGATTTCTCAGATTTTATTGCAGCTATCAAAACGGGGCATTTTGGGGTGACAAGGCAGGGTTTGTGCGTGAAAGCCTTACAAAGCCGGGATAATTGGCAGCAGCGACAATTAGACTATCCGCCTTATATCGCTTATTTAGCGCTCTTTGTCTTAGCAGCCGGTATTGAAGGAACTTTTGCCGCCCATTCTTACTATCCGCGCTTGCGAACATTACTAGGCGAAGAACCTACCACAGGGCAGTATCCTTCATTTAACCGGATGTCTGAACTCTGGGAAGATTTAGAAAAATGGTCTAATCAAGATAAATCTGGCGAATTGGGTATCTTCAACAGCACCAGCATTGGCAAGAGAAATCACATTGGACTGCCGCTTGCACAAACTCTTCTGACTGAGGAAGAACGGCGCGCACTCCCGGCTATTTTTGCCGCTGCTGACTTAGATTCTACTTCACATCCTGCTGAGGAAGCGATCGCACTTTTGTTAGCAAAACACGGGTGCAAACAACTCCGAAAACGGACGCTAGACTTATTAGAAGAAACCAGCGACAGCAAAGAACTTCGCCAAGCATTGCTCGAATGGATTATTGATGAATTGCGCGATTGGGATGGAACTGCTGAAGACTCAGGTAAAACGCAGATTTACGGACTGTTGAGATTGTGCTGCAAGCACGATTCAACTGCCAAACGCGCTACCCTAAGCCTGCGTTGCAATACTAAACAAGAATTTCCTGAAGATGGTTTGCTGTTATTTTTAGAAGACAATTCTCAATCCTTTTCTTGTTACGAAGATAGTGGGAGTTGGTCTTCACCTCTGATATCTGAGTCAGATGGAAAACCGCTGGTTGCCTCTGAATTTGATTGGTTGAAAGGTTTGCAAGTGCGCTCGGCTGACTCTAAATGGTGTTTTAGGCTGCCAGCATCGCGGATTCGAGTATTCGTTGATGGAGGTAGTCAGGCATTACCCGGATTTGTAGAAGTGCGACAGTTGCCCATTCAAAAGCCATTTTATTTAGCAGCTCATCAAGAGTGTTTGGAATTGCTGACAAGATGGGGACACTCTAGCTGTCAAGACTTTGAAAATTTGCAAATCATAAATGGTTTGCCCAGTGGGTGGCACTTCTTCAAAGCGAAGGGGGCTTACAGTGACGAGCTTGTTAAACGAGAATACCCAATCTTAGCTTTCCCGACCAATTTACGGCTAGAGTTAGCTGGGGGAATCCGCCTGGAAAAAGGTAATAAATTCTTTAAATTTGCACCGCCAAAATTGGTGCTGCAAGGTGGCAGCGAATCAATAAAAGTATATTGCAACGATCGCCTATTAGATTCCACGGAAGCAGCAGATATTTATGAACTGCCAGCCGATACTCGAGCAGAAACAAAGTTGCTAATTGAAGCACGCAGTGGAGATGATATTATCAGGCGCTGTTCTCTGTTATTGGTAGAAAACTATTCTTTGCCATCCCAAAGCAACCCGCAACAGTTCGATCGCTTCGGGAATCTCCTGACCGAGGACAATGGGAGCGCAAGCGTTGCTGGCGCATTGGTACGGGGCGTTGATTTCCCAGACTTTAACTTCAACACTTTTTTACCAATACAAGGAAAGCAGCGGATTTTCTATGTAGGTAAAGAACCAGGGCAAATAGCAATCTGCCCAGCGGAATCACTACCTACAGATTGGGAGCCTGTTTGGGCGATTTCCAAAGGTCGCCATCGCGGTCAAGCAATGTTTTGTGGCACCAATTTGGCAGAGTCACAACCGTCGATGTCAAAGTGCAAAAACCGCAAGAAGATGCGCGCTTGGAAAGAAATATTGTGGCACGATCGCAAGATAATTTCCCCGCCAGATCGATCCAACTTGAAACCATTGTGGAAACAGTTTCAGAAGGAGGCAGAACGTGTCTGAAACTAGCGAAAAACTGCTCTACGTTATTTCTGCAAAAAAGGAAGTTGCTTGGCTATCCTTTAAGGAAACCTTTGATTATTTGTATAATCTTGAGACGGGTGTGATGGAGGAAAATACCGGAATTAAGAATAAAAGACTTCAAACAATTCGCGCCCTCAATTCCCTGGGTCACTGTGACTTTAATTTTAGTGGCGATCGCAGCAAGAGTAAGGTTTATGCTGCTCCCCCTGTATTGGTGCGGTTGCCTTGTGCTGGCTTTCCTCAAGCAATTTTAGCAGGAGCACGATCGCCTGCTACGATCGCACAATTATCAGAGGCTTGTCAGTCGGTGGGACATCACATTAACCTGGAAGTCACAGAACAATCCAATGAATTAGGGTTGATACCGAAGCGAGTCGCCGTGCAAGCGGAGGATGTAGGAGAATTGAGGGCGATCGGCAATTTGCTTAAAATACCTTTTATCGAAACGCCTTCAGCCTGGTCTTTGCTGCACTTTGCCGCCTGTATTTACGATTACTTAGCTACCCTCGAATGGTCTAAAGAACCAGAACTAAACTGGCAAAGCAAAACCTTTGACCCGATTTATTTACAATTTCAATCCATACAACAAACCGATGGCGTCATTCGCCTTAGTGAATACACTCACCCATCCCGAAACACCAAAGTTTACTATCTGTGGCAAGATGGAATGTGTGCGGAAATAGACCTCGATTGGGGGAGGTACGCTATTCTAAAAGCACTGCGGCGGAATGTTCTTATCTACGACAAACGCACATTCCATATGGCAGTACCCGCCAGCGTTAAGCTGCCACGACTTCTAGAAAGATCCTTAACTCTTTGTTCTGGTTATGCAGCAAAATATGAAAAAATGCCGCGTGTTCTGCCGCAAATTCAGGGATTCAATTTATTCTCCGCTATTCCTCCTCAAATAGCAAAAATGACCGCCGCTAAATTAGGGCAGACACTGTTGCAGCAATCTTTAGATATAACATAGTGAGGTAACTTATGCACAATCCAATTAACGCATTTAACACAATTCGCGACAACTTTCTACTTTATGTAAAAACCGCTTTCGGAACTCAATTTCCCGAAATTGAACGAGAACGGGAAAGACTGCTGCGCCAACCCGGTGCATTCCATCAAGAACCCTGGATTGAACCGATGCCAAGCTATCAAAAATCAGGTAAAACCATCAATGATTTAGATATTTCAAATGTACCGGGATTAGATGAAACTGCCCTTCAAGACTTTAAACAACTTGCCGAGTGCGAACTTGTAGGCAATTACGAACTCTACGAACACCAAATCGAAATGCTACGGCAAGCATTAGCAGGCAACAATGCTGTAGTAACGGCCGGTACAGGTTCGGGAAAAACCGAATCTTTTCTGTTACCTTTGTTTGCTTACCTCGCGCAAGAATCAAGAAATTGGAAGCCGCCTAAAGCCGAACCAGAACACCTTAACGATTGGTGGAAAAATGAAGAATGGCAGAACCAATGCAATCCGTTAGTAAATAAAAAACGCAGCTTTAAGAAATCTTATCGGGTTCCTCAGAGAAGTCACGAACAGCGGGATGCAGCAGTTCGCGCCTTGATTTTATATCCCATGAATGCTTTAGTTGAAGACCAGCTTACCAGGCTGCGCCGCGCTTTAGATTCTCAAGCAGCGCGAGATTGGTTTCAAGATAATAGAAAAGGCAATCGAGTCTATTTTGGCAGGTACAACGGCGTTACTCCCGTACCGGGGCATGAATACAAAGAAAATCGTAAACCTAATGGAAAAAAAATAGAAGAACTTCTGGAAGCAATGCAGCAGATGCAGTTATCAGCCGAGCGCGCTAGCGAACACGCCGATCGCACTGGCGATCGAGATGTGAGGTTCTTTTTCCCGCGCTTAGATGGGGCAGAAATGCGCTGCCGCTGGGATATGAAAGACGCCCCGCCAGATATCTTAATCACCAACTATTCTATGCTCAGTATCATGCTGATGCGCGATCTCGAACGAGATATTTTTGAAAAAACAAAGGAATGGTTAAACAAAGATGGCAGCGTTTTTCATTTAATTGTTGACGAATTGCACTTATATCGCGGTACTTCTGGGACAGAAGTTGCTTATTTGCTGCGACTTTTGCTGCAACGTTTGGGGCTGCATCCCGGTCATCCAAAATTGCGGGTTCTTGCTTCTAGTGCATCTTTAGAACCAGACGATCCAAAAAGCTTAGAATTTCTGAATCAATTCTTTGGTTCTCAATGGAATTCCCAACAGATTATACCGGGTCATTTAGAAGAAATTCCACCAATTGAAGGTCAAGAGTTTCTGGAGAGCGAACCGTTTATCGCTTTGGCAGCAGCACCAGAAATCAACAATGCAGAAACGTTGCAGTCAACGGCTGCATACAGTGCTTGCCGTCAAATTGTGGAATCTGAAACCGCGCAAGTTGGTGCTAGAATGGTCAATGCTTGTAAAGTTGACGGCAAAATTCGCGCCGTAGCGATCGCTAATTTTGCTAAACAGATTTTCGGCAATGACTTACCCAATGAAAACCTCGAACTCGCAGTAACAGGACTTCTAGCGACTCGCGGTTTATCGAACAAAAAATCTTTGCCATCTTTCCGGCTGCACTGGTTTTTCAGGAATATTGAGGGGCTGTGGGCTTGCACTAAACCGAATCACGGGTGCGAGGAAAATGAAATTAGTAAAAATCGATTGGTTGGCAAACTATTTGTCGAAAATCCTCCCATACTTTACGACGAATACCGAGTTTTAGAACTGCTTTATTGCGAACAGTGCAGAACTGTATTTCTTGGGGGAAACAGGCTGACAAGACAGGATAATGACGGAGACGGATGGGAACTTTTGCCGACAGAACCAGATATTGAAGGCATACCCGACCGCAAGACAGCCATAGCTTTGGATCGCCGCAAGTATTCTGAATTTGCCGTGTTTTGGCCTTTTAGAAATATTAATGAAGATGTTTGCAAAGGTTGGAAACAGCCATCGAGACAAGGTGAAGGCGGTGAGAAAGCCTCCTGGGATAAAGCATCGTTAGATACCCGCAGCGGTCGTGTTATTCTAGGAGATCCAGATTCCCCGGACGAACAGTGGGTGAAAGGCTATCTGTTTCACTTGCGATCGCTCTCTGTAGAGAAGCAAGAATTTATTGGAGCATTACCCTCCATTTGTCCCTGCTGTGCTGCTAACTACAGCCATCCTAAGAAAAAAAATAAATCGCCTGTTCGTTGGTTCCGCACAGGTTTTTCTAAGGTGAGTCAATTACTTTCCAAAGAACTGTTTTATCAGTTACCGGAAGATGCAGAATCCCGCAAATTAGTTGTGTTTTCTGACAGCCGCGAAGATGCCGCTTCAATATCCAACGGCATTGAGCGATCGCACTACGACGACTTGGTACGAGAAGCACTTTTTGATGAACTCGGACAGTTGGCTGTAGGCGAATTACGTTTATTAGAAGATATTCAACAATATGGTCAGCCTACTCGTCCTGAAGCCCAGTTATTTGCTCAACGCAACCCCAATATTGTCAGCGAGTTACAGGAAAAGCTTGAATCAGCTAACTTGACCTGGCAACCAGAACTTTCTCCTGTAGCAGTAAAAATTTTGCAGAAAGATCGAGATAATGCTCAGAAGCTACTCAACGAAATTCAGCAAAGAGGCAATACCCGCACAGTTCCTCTCAGAGCACTATTTGAAGGCATTGAGAATTCCCAAGATCCGGGACTCCTGATCCAGCGATTAGTAAACTTAGGCGTTAACCCTGCAGGTAACGATGTTCTTTACCAAGAATTTTCCTATGATGGAAAGTACCATCATTGGACAAAAATATTTGACTTTGCAACCGCCGGGTGGAAACTAGACTTGCCTCCTGAAGCAGAAACAAGGCGAGACAGCACACTTCGAGAAAAAGTTAAATCCGAGGTTTGTGACACTCTTTTCAGTCGCCTATACTTTGGGATTGAAGCATCTGGATTGGGTTATATTCGCCTGAATTTACTCCAAAATCAATTAGAACAGCTAGCCATTCAATGCGGAGTTTCAAGCTCAGTATTTGAGAGTATTTGCGATGGCGTATTGCGAATTTTAGGTGAATTTTACAGATATCCAAGAAAACCTCAAGATTATCCGCTGGATGACTGGAAAGACTGGGGTGATGCGCGCTCCAACTTGCGGAATTATATTAAAGAGTGTGCAAAAGCTTGCGGAATTTCAGAACAGGAATTGAAGCCTGCATTGAAATCTGCTATTTGCGAATACGGTCAACACCACCACTTTAAACTTAATCCCCGGCATTTATCTGTACGAGTTGCTGTGTCCGATGACCCCGTGTGGCAGTGCGAGTCTTGCCAGCGCCATCACCTGCACCGCGCCGGAGGTGTTTGTACTAATTGTTTGGCACATTTACCAGCGAAACCTAATAGAAAATGCGGGGATTTGTACGATCGCAATTATTTCGCCACCCAAGCTGTAAATAAGCGTCAACCGTTGCGGTTGCACTGCGAAGAGTTGACCGGGCAAACCGACGATCAAGCCGAAAGGCAACGGCATTTCCGCAACATCATCGTGAATTTTGGCGAACAAGACAGAGATTTTATCCCAGTAGTAGATACCATCGATATCTTGAGCGTCACAACCACAATGGAAGTGGGAATTGATATTGGCAGTTTAATGGCTGTTGTGATGGCAAATATGCCGCCGATGCGCTTTAATTACCAGCAGCGTGCGGGTCGCGGAGGGCGCCGGGGTCAGGCTTTTGCTATTGTACTTACTCTCTGTCGCGGTCGATCGCACGATGAGTTTTATTACCGGCATCCTGAAAAAATTACGGGCGATCCGCCGCCGGTTCCTTTTCTTGCTATGTCACAGGTTGAGATGGCCCAGCGCCTCCTCACCAAAGAATGTTTGAGAATAGCATTTATTGCTGCTGGTGTCAACTGCTGGGAGGTGGAAAAAAAGCCGGACAGTCACGGTGAATTTGGCACAGTTCAAAATTGGAAGGAAACGGAAGAACGGCGCGAACAAGTTCGGCGCTGGTTGGGAACTTCTTGTGAAGTAACTGAGGTAATAAATTCTCTGCTAGTCGGCGTTGAAGGTATCGATCGCGATAACTTAGAAAACTATGCACGTCAGCAGTTGTTTGAGAAAATTAATGAGTGCGCCAATAACTTAGAATTGACTGGTGATGGATTGGCAGAACGCCTCGCTGAGGGCGGGATTTTGCCGATGTACGGGATGCCTTCAAGAGTGCGCGATTTGTACCATCACGAACCGTCTAGAAAACAGAAAGTTTCTACTATCGATCGAGATTTAGATTTAGCAGTCGCGGAATTTGCACCAGGTTCCGAAAAAACTAAAGACAAGCGAATTTATACCGCGATCGGGTTTACAGCACCGTTAATTTCAGACGGTAAACACGGGTTAGTTCCTGCGGGCGAACCTCTGAGCGATCGCAAATGGATGTTGAGGTGTCAGCGCTGCCAACATACGGCAACCTCTAATACAATATTTGAAGATACAATCTGTCCGAAATGCGAGGCAACTGAGGAACAGGGATTTCGAGTTTTTCAGTGGGCTGTCCCTTTAGCTTTCCGTACCAGCATCAATCCTGGAGCTGACGCTAAAGAGGAATACGATGCGTTAATTACAGGTGCAGGCAGCGTCGCCGAGGCCCAACCTCAAGATTTTAACTTAGTAAATAACACGAATACTCAGATAGCTTTCTCTAAGTCCGGCCGCGTTTTCCGCGTCAATGACAATAGAGGACAGCTATTTAAGGGAGCAATAGGAACTGCCACATTTGGACGCGGTGACAAACTATTACCCGATCAGTGGATTGATGAGCGATTCCAGAATAAGCCTGACGGGGTGAGGTTTAAACCCCAGGGCGAGTCAGAGGCGATCGCTATAATTGCCCCAAAAACTACTGGCGTACTGCGAATTAAGCCCGTTACTGTACCTGATGGATTGTGCCTCGATCCTATTGCACCCGGTTCTGCTGTCAAAGCTGCTTTCTACTCAGCCGCTTTCACGGTTCGTGCTGTAGCGGCACAGGAGTTAGACATCGATCCGGAAGAATTAGACATCAGCGGTTTGCGACAGGTTGAATTAGAGGATAAAAAAGTAGGAGAAATTGTAATTAGCGATCGCCTTGCTAACGGTTCTGGCTTCACCTATTGGCTAGCTAATCACTGGGAAGATATCCTTACAGACAAAATTCTGAATTCTCAAAATAGCTTTGCTGAGGCAATTATGTCACCACAACACCGCCAAAAATGCGACTCTTCTTGTTACGATTGCTTGCAGCAGTACCGCAATATGAACTATCACGGTCTGCTGGATTGGCGTTTGGGGCTTTCCTTGCTGAGGGCATTGGCTAGCAGCAATTTTCAATGCGGACTCGATGGGGATTTTTCTACTCCTGACTTAGAAAATTGGCTGCTGAATGCAACTGCTTTGCGCGATATATTTTGTGCTTCGTTTAGTTGTTCCGGGGAACAGTTCGGCGCTTTACCGGGTTTTGCAGTGGGAGATAAAAGCGTTATTATCGTTCATCCTTTGTGGGACGTAGATAACCCTCAAGGCTTATTGCATGAAGCGATTGCTACAGTAGAAGCGCCCGATCGAGTTCGATACCTAGATACCTTCAATCTCCTGCGCCGTCCGAGTTGGTGCTATCAATCGCTAGATGATTAGATGCAGGATTCAAACATTAACACACTAGATGGTGGATCACTTGACTGAATGAGGATTTACGCAACCTTCTCGTGCAGAGCCGTGGCAATTCCCAGAGCGCTTGGGGCAACGCGGCCTGCTGGGGGATTGCCACGGCTCTGCCTAAATCCTATTAATGCACTATGTAGGCGCTCCGGCCCGCTCTCCTATTTGTAAAGTTTTTTATAGATCCGATCGCACAGCTTGTATTTAACGGATAATGTCTGTTTATTTATTTTGCAACCCCAGCGATCGCCCTAGCAAAGTATTTACTTTTCTTTACAAACAGCAGCTCAAAAAACGGCGCGACAGGTAAAAATTTCGTTGCAGACTTTAAATGCGCCGCGCGATCGACTAGAGTAAAAAAAATGGCTTTATCCGTTTATTCATCGCAAAGGAAACAAAGCTCATGGTTCAACGCGGTTCTACAGTTCGGATTCTCCGCAAAGAATCCTACTGGTATCAAGAAGTGGGCACCGTTGCTACGGTAGACCAAAGCGGCATTAAATACCCAGTTATCGTTCGCTTTAACAGCGTAAATTATGCAGGCGTCAACACCAACAACTTCGCCCAAAGCGAATTAGTGGAAGTGTCAGCACCCAAAGCAAAAGCGAAAACAGGGACTCCAGTAGCTTCCGGCGGCAAACAAACCACGCTGGACGAGAAAACTCGGCAAACCGGCCAGGGTAGCCCCTCGCAGCAGCCGAAAACTACCGCGGACAGCAAAGCGGGCTCTGAAACGCCGGGCACGGTCCAAGGTTCGCCTCAAGGTCAAGGAACAGAACAACGCTAATTGTGCCAGAACTGCCAGAAGTTGAAACTATTTGCCGGGGTTTGAATCAAGCAACCCTCGATCGAGAAATGTTGGGCGGGGACGTGTTGTTAAACAGCACGATCGCCCGCTCAATCTCTGCGACCGATTTTTTGACACAACTCAAAGGAAAGTCGATCGCCCGCTGGTACAGACGCGGCAAATATCTACTGGCAGAACTATCTCAATTCCCAGAAGGAGAAAGGGAAAGGGGGAGAGAGGGAGAGGGGGAGAGGGGGAGAGTGGGAGAATTTCTTGCCCAAACTCCAAACTCTTCCCGAACGCCTTCTTTCTCCCCCTCCCTTTTGCCTTCAAAAGCAGGCTGGTTGGGCGTTCACTTGCGGATGACGGGACAACTGCTGTGGGTGAACCGATCCGAACCCCTGCAAAAACACGCGCGAGTACGGCTGTTTTTTGAAGGAAACCAAGAATTGCGGTTTGTAGACCAGCGCACCTTCGGGCAAATGTGGTACGTGCCCGCAGAAACCGAGGTTTCGGGCACAGTCATCGGTTTGAAACTTTTAGGGCCAGAACCGTTTTCAGAGGAATTTACAACAGAATATTTGGCCCGCAAGCTGCAACGGCGGGCGCGACCCATAAAAACAGCTTTGCTAGACCAGGCACTGATAGCTGGTTTGGGCAATATTTACGCAGACGAAACTTTGTTTTTGTCGGGAGTGATGCCCACAACTCTGTGCGCGGATTTGACCGCAGAGCAAATTGGGCGCATCCATACAGCTATTATTCAAGTTTTACAGAAGGCGATCGCATCCGGTGGCACCACTTTTAGCAATTTTCTCAACGTCCAAGGTGTCAACGGCAACTACGGCGGCGTCGCTTGGGTGTACAATCGCGCCGGTCAACCCTGCCGCACTTGCTCGGCAACCATCGAACGTATAAAATTAGCAGGGCGATCGACTCATTTTTGCCCCATTTGTCAGACATAAAAAGCAGTCAATGGATTTTAGGCTTTAGATTTTAGATTTTAGATTTACCCCACGAATCGCACCCCTTTATTCCTTAGTCCGCGTAGGCGGACTTCGTTTGTTTAGTAGCGATTTCAATCGCCGAGTGACTTTCAAGCCAAATCTAGATTAAAATTTGTATAGTTTTTTAAACTAAACAAAGCAAGTTATGGCAATCAAGAAAGGCAGTATAGTTCGCGCTGTACGCGAAAAATTGGAAAACAGTCTAGAAGCCAAAGCCAGCGACCAGCGCTTTTCCTCCTATATATTTGAAACAAAGGGCGAAGTGATGGATGTTCGCGGCGACTATGCCTTCGTCAAATTTGGCAAAGTACCCACCCCGAATATTTGGCTGCGGGTAGACCAACTCGAAGATTTTAAGTAACTCACCAAAACTAAACTTCACTGTTCTTAATGTAGCGAAGGGTGCGCGACGCGCGCCTTTCCCCAATTAAGCTGATTGCTAAAATCTAAAATCTAAAATCTAAAATCTAACATCTAAAATCAAATGAATTCTCCATCAACCCGCGTATCAATTATCGGTGCAGGCAAAGTCGGCAGTACGTTAGCCCAGCGAATTGCCGAGAAAAATCTGGCAGATGTAGTATTGCTAGATATTGTGGAGGGTTGGCCGCAGGGCGTTGCTTTGGATTTGATGGAAGCTAGGGGAGTCGAACACCACGATCGCCAAATTGTCGGTACAAATGATTATACAGATACGGCAAACTCAAATATCATAGTAATTGCCGCCGGAGTGCCCCGCAAACCCGGTATCAATCGGGAAGATTTAATTAAAATCAATGCTGGAATTGTCACCGAAGCCACAAAACAGGCGATCGAGCATTCTCCAGAAGCAATCTTAATCACAGTCACAAATCCCCTAGATATCATGACTTATTTAGCGTGGGAAGCTGCAGATTTGCCCAAACACCGAGTCATGGGGATGGGGGGAGTTCTCGACTCCGCCCGCTTTCAAACTTTTATTGCAATGGAATTGGGCGTTTCAAATGCTCAAGTCAATGCCACTGTCATCGGTTCTCATGGCGATTTGATGGTTCCTTTGCCCCGCTATTCTACTGTCAACGGTATTCCCATCAATCAACTTATGGATGCTGGGGCGATCGATCGACTCGTACAGCGGACTCGCCACGGCGGCGCAGAAATTGTAGAATTGATGAAGACTGGTAGTGCTTATTTTGCACCCGCATCTGCTGTCTGTTTGATGGTAGAATCTATTTTATTTAATCAGTCGCGACTCTTGCCTTGCTGCGTTTATTTGCACGGCGAATACGGCGTGCAAGATATCTTTTTAGGAGCTCCCTGCCGCTTGGGATATCAGGGAGTGGAACAAATAGTGGAACTTGAACTCAGCGATACCGAAAGATCAGCCTTTATCAAGTCGGGCAAATTGGTTGCCCAAAATATTGAGGAAGCCAGGGCAATATTGAAAACGGCTTCTTAAGCTTGTAGCTGTTGGTTGAGCACAGCAGCCTGCTCGCCACTTCAATATAATAATTTATATTGAGTGTGACAGTGGGATAGCTCTTTCGGAAGTTGGCTTATCTGGTTTCAACCGCGCTTTGATAAATATCATTGATCGTGGTTGTTATGCTGTATTTCAAACGCCGAAAAATTGGTAGCAAGAAACCGATATATAAACATAAAATTTACTCTCAAAAACTTGCTAAAAACGCAAAAACTGGCAAAAGTAGTTGAACTTGGTTTGCGCGACAATACCATCAGAGTTTCTCTAGAAATTAAAGCCAAAATCTGCCATCTTCTTTTTACTACTATACCAACCGCATAAGCAGTCGGTTTTGGATTATCTCTCACTCGCGATCGGATTGCCCAACAACAAGGTGGCACTTTAAAGGTAGGAAGTGAAATGCGAGTTTCTACGGAATTTATCATTACTTCGCCCAAACTTTAATCCTCGCGATCGCCATTTCTATTGATCCAGCTTGAAATACCTTTACTTTCGCCAAAAATGTGATACCCTAAATATTTGTATTATCTAAAACTTTTACACTTCTCAAAAATGGCAAAAATCGGGCAAAAATTCTCCGCGCGTGCGAAGCTATCTCGAACGCGCGTGCCTTCGGTGAAGGGTAGGCAATAGCCCTTGAGTTGAGTCCATTTAACCATAGCCTGCAACTACCTCAACTGTTTGACCGAAAACTAACCTCTGATTCGGGGAATTTTAATCAGTTGAAAAGATTCAATCCCTCGCATGAAATAACGAGAAGGCAAGGAAAAATATCTAAAATTTCGGCTGACCCTAAAGATTGTAAAAAATCTAATTTAGGAGAGATAAATCGAGCATTACTTAAAACTCTAGAAAAGGCGATCGCCTCAATTTAAACAAATTTTAATAGATGCGATCCCAACAGGATATGCGATCGCCAAAACAAGGAAACCATTGAGGGAGTTTGGGGTAATAATAAAAAGGTGACAATTGCAACCGAAGGCGAGCCCAAAAAATGTCAAAATTAGTCAGAGACGCTCATCCCGATCTCGCAATGGAACCGGGTTTCTTGTTCCCACTTTCCGACATTCCCTGACCTAATTACGTTAATAAACCCGGTTTATGTGTAAGTTTTGTTAGCATTATTCTCAATAATTGAGAATAAAAGAAGTAGCAAATTCTGCCAATTTTTCAGTAAATATACGGGAGCTAAAATGGTCGATTGACCTCCAAATCTCGAAAAAATACGGAAATGCAGCGTAAGTAGCTGCTAAGTGCTAGCAGAAGGAGGAGAATAAGCTGTTACACATTTAAACCAATAACGATAGAGGTAGGGTGCGTCAGCTAGAACAGTGGCGGGATATGGGAAATACTTATGTACGCTCCGCACCCTACTATCCTCTTTTAAATGCCCAACAGCTTATGTTCTTTGCCTTTTTGAGTTACCAGGCTCAACTTGCAGAGCGCTATTGAGATGCCATCAACCTCGATAACAAACCGCAAAATAACTAAAGAAAAAGCATTATGTTTCAGGAATACCTGTATCACGAAGTAATCAACCTGCGCGAGAAACTAGCTCACCTAGAAAGAGAAACGCAGTCTCAAACCTGGTTCAAAAAGCTGCAAGCGCTGATGGGAGTTATTAGCAAAATTCGTGAATCCCTAGACTTAGAAACAATATTCAAAATCACAGCCACCGAAGTACGGCAACTCCTAAATGCCGATCGAGTCGCCATCTATCGCTTCTTTCCCGAATCCCAATTGAACGAGGGCGAAGTAGTGTCCGAAGACGTACTGCCCCAATACAGCCCATCTTTGGGAGCCAAAATCCGCGACTACTGCTTCGGCGAACAATTTGCAGCCAAATACACCAAAGGATATGTTCAAGCAGTCACGGACATCTACAAAGCCCGGTTGAGCCCTTGTCACCTCAAAATTCTCAAGCGGCTTCAAATCCGAGCCAACTTAGTCGTACCCCTACTGCAAGGGCAAAACCTGTGGGGATTGCTGTGTATTCACCAGTGCGGCAATCCCCGCGATTGGCAAGAAGACGAAATCGAATTTGCCAGACAAGTAGGCGACCATTTAGCAGTTGCCATCTACCAAGCCGAACTGCACTTGCAAACCCAGAGGCAAATAGCAGAAATCGAATCCGCCCAGCAGAAACTCCGCGACAGCGAGCAAAAATATCACCAAATTCTCGATTCGATCGCCGATATGGTATTAGTCAAAGGCCCCCAATCGAAAATCGTCTGGGCAAATCAAGCATTCCGCGATTATTACGGCATGACTCAAGAGGAACTTCAAGACATCGTAGACGCGCCTTTCGCCGATCCCGACAATACTCTCCAGTACGTCAGAGATGACGGCTTCGTATTTGACACCGGGCACACTCTGCAAATTTCTGAAGAACCGGTGACGCGGCACGACTCAGAAGTGCGACTGTTCAGCACCGTCAAAACACCGATCCGCAACGCAGACGGCCAAATCGTCATGACTGTCGGCGTCTCCCGCGACATGACGGAACGCAAAAAAACAGAAGAAGCCGTCAAAGCCAGCGAAAGCAAATACCGCAGCCTGGTAGAAACCTCCCAAGACATGATTTGGTCGGTCGATGCTTCAGGACGCTACACCTTCGTCAACCCAGCAGTTAAGTACATCTACGGTTACGAACCAGAAGAAATGATCGGTAGGCCGTTCTCCGACTTTGTGACACCAGAACAAAGCCAGAAAGATTTAGAAGTTTTCGCCCGCCTGTTGGCAGGAGAATCAATTTTCCAGTACGAAAGCACCCAAATCGCCAAAGACGGCAGCATGAAACATTTGATGTTTAACGCGATCGCCCTGTACGACGAAACCGGAAACTGCCTCGGCACCACCGGTACAGCCACCGACATTACCGATCGCAAGCGAGCAGAAGCAGCCTTACAACACGCCAACGCAGAACTAGAGCGCAGAGTAGAAGCACGCACGGCAGAACTACGACAGACTTTTGCCGCCCTCAGTGCCAGCGAAACCAAGTTTCGGACGATCGCAGCCACCATCCCCGGATCTCTGTTCCAATTTTGCAGCAGGCAGGGAGTGTGGAGAGTTGACTACATGAGCGATCGCATCTTCGATATCAGCGGCATCACAGCAGCAGAAATGATGCGAGACATGAATACATTCATTTCCCGCGTCCACCCCGAAGACTTGGAAAGCTACATCGCTTCCGTCAACGAAGCGGTAGAAAATCTCTCTCCCTGGCACTACGAAGGGCGGTTAGTCAAGCCCGACGGTGAGATTCGCTGGTGGCAGGGCGACTCCATGCCCACCCGCAACGAGAACGGCGAAATCGTATTTTCCGGCGTCGCGCTCGACATTACCGATCGCAAAGTTGCCGAAACCGCCATCCGCGAGAGCCAGCGGCAGCTCAAAGAAGCCCAGAGACTCGCCCACGTCGGCAATTGGGAACTCGACGCAGCTACCAAAACCGTCACTTGGTCGGAAGAACTCTTTCGCATCTTCGGACTCGAACCGACAGAAAGCGCGCCCAACCTAGCCGAACAAATCGCTCTGATCCATCCAGAAGATTTGGAATTGTGGCAGACTCAAGTGCAGCGGGGACTCGAAGCGGGCATCCCCTTCGATTTTGACTTGCGCCTTTACCGTCCCGACGGCACGCTGCGGCATCTCAACGCTTTGGGTCGTGCCGAAACCGATGCCAGTGGCAAGGTGGTAAAAATGTTCGGTACGGCGCTCGACATTACCGATCGCAAAGCCGCCGAAGCAGCCCTGCGACAAGCAGCCGCCGAGTTAGAAGACCGAGTGAGCGATCGCACGGCCGAACTGTCCGAAGCAGTCACGCAATTAGAACAAGAAATTGGCGATCGAAAACTTGCAGAAGCAGCCCTGCAAGTTTCCGAGCAAAACCTGCGGACAATCTTTAACAATGTCTACGATGCTATCTTCATTCACGACTTAGAAGGCAACATTCTCGATGTCAATAATCGGATGTTAGAAATGTACGGAGTGAGCCAGGAACAAGCAACAAAATTATCATTTAAAAACGACTATTCAATTGGCGACAATCCCATTGAACAAATGGAAGAACTTTGGGAAAGAGTATTAGCAGGCGAAACAGGTCGCGTGGAATGGAAAGCGAGGCGTCCCAACGACGGTTCAACCTTTGATGCAGAAATTGCCCTGTCCAGAATTCATCTCAACGGGAATCTCAGCGTCATTGCCAACGTCCGAGATATTAGCGATCGCAAACAGGCAGAAGCAGAACTGCAACACGCTCAAAATTTTATGGAATCCGTACTCAAAACCATACCCGTCGCAGTATTTGGCAAAGAAGCAGAAGAGTTGCGATTTGTACTGTGGAATCCAGTCGCCGAAGAAGTAATGGGTTTCCCCGCTGCTGAAGTTATGGGCAAAAATGATTACGACTTTTTCCCCAGAGAACAAGCCGACTTTTTCACCACCAAAGACCGGGAAGTGCTCGCCAGCGGGCAAATTTTAGACATTCCCGAAGAAGTGATTCAAACAAAAGAAGGCGAGAATCGCATATTTCATACCAAGAAAACCGCAATTCTCGATCGAGAAGGCAATCCCCAATATTTATTAGCAGTTACTGAAGACATTACTGAGCGCAAGCGGGGAGAAATTGCTTTGAAGCAATCGGAAGCCCGACTCAGACAGCAGGCCGAACGAGAAAAATTGCTCAACAACCTCACTACTCAAATCCGCAATTCCCTCGACTTCGACAGCATCGTTACAGTCGCAGTTAAGGAAATTCGCGCTTTCCTGCAGATCGATCGTTGCCAATTTGCCTGGTATCGCTGCGACGGAGAGGAACCTTACTGGGAAGTTATTCAAGAATCTCGCACAAGAGAACTTCCCGATTTAATAGGTCGCTATAAAGCTTCTGACTTCGGCCCTTTAGGAGAACCGGTATTGCGTCTAGAAACGCTGCAAGTCGATGATGTCGAAGCAATCGCAGACCCTGTTTGGAGAAGGTCTCTTAACTCTCTGGGCTACCAATCTATATTGGCAATTCCGATGCAGGCACTTTCGGGAGTAGTGAGCGTTGTTACCTGCGCCCACTCCGCTGCTGTGCGACCCTGGAGTGAGGGCGAAGTAGAATTGTTGCAAGCGATTACAGTTCAATTGGCGATCGCCCTCAACCAAGCCGATCTTTACGCCCAAACTCGCAATAAAGCTCTCGAATTAGAACAAACATTACAGAAATTAACCAGCACTCAATCGCAGTTAATTCAAAATGAAAAAATGTCAAGTCTCGGTCAACTTGTGGCAGGAGTCGCCCACGAAATCAACAACCCAGTTAACTTTATTTACGGCAACCTCACCCACGCCAACGACTATACCCAAGACTTGCTACACCTGATCGAACTTTACCAAAATCACTATCCCGATCCAGTCCCGGAAATTCAAGAAGAAGTAGACCATATTGAACTAGACTTTCTGATGGAAGACTTGCCAAAGTTGCTTTCTTCAATGAAAGTCGGTGCAGACAGAATTCAACAAATTGTTGCTTCTCTCCGCACATTTTCCCGCATGGACGAAGCGGAAATGAAAGCAGTCAACATCCACGAGGGCATAGATAGCACCCTGATGATTTTGCAGCACCGGCTCAAAGCTAAACACAACCATCCAGAAATTGAGGTAATTAAAGAATACGCTCAACTGCCCTTAGTAGAATGTTATGCCGGACAGTTAAATCAAGTATTTATGAACATCTTGAGCAATGCTTTGGATGCTTTGGAAGAACGGGATCTGCGCCGTTCTGCTGAGGAAATGCGGAAACACCCTAGCAACATCCGCATCCGCACTGAAATATCGCCAGCGGGCAAAGTAATCATTCGGATTGCTGACAACGGGCCGGGAATACCGGAGACTGTCGGCACTCGTCTTTTTGACCCGTTTTTTACCACTAAACCTGTGGGTAAAGGCACTGGGATGGGCTTGTCAATTAGCTATCAAATTGTTACAGACAGACACAACGGGTCGCTGAAATGCACTTCTTCGCCCGGACAGGGTACAGAATTGGCGATCGAGATTCCCCTCAAAGCTAGCTGTTAATGGGGCATGGGGCATGGGGCATGGGGCATGGGACGCAAAAACCCGGTTTATTAACGTAATTGCGTCATTTTAGGTTGAGGACGATCGCCAGAAACCTGGTTTTTGAGGTAGAAGCGTGCGATCGCGAACTAATTGAGCTAAAATATTTATGGATTCTCCAAAATAGAGAAATCAAACTAATATGCTTCAATCAACAGAACACTGTCACATTGTCAGGAATGATGAAATTCTGAGTGGTGAACCGATTATCAAGGGTACTCGAACTCCGGTGCGGGCGATCGTGGAGATGTGGCGCATTGGAGTTTCGCCAGAAGAGATTCCTCACCGTTTGCCACACCTCACCCTAGCGCAAGTATTTGATGCCTTGAGCTACTATCTAGATTGCCAAGCAGAAATTAACAAGTATATTGAACTTAACCGCATTCCCGATGAGTTAATCGATCCGCGAGTCAAAGATCGATGAGTGAAATTTTTATTCATGTCTATTTAGATGAAGATGTCGATGTGCTTGTAGCTAGCTTGCTACATTCTCGCGGTTTTGAGGCAACAACTGCCAAACAAGCAGGGCAACTCGGAAAAACAGATGTCGAGCAGTTGGAGTATGCTAAGCTGTTCTACATCTAAATTGCATTTTTTGTGCGGGCGAGACGCCCACCCCACAAGAACTTTATCAAATTTTGACTGTGTAGTTTAAATGCAGAACAGCTTATTAGCCAAAAAGCAGCTATTCTCACCCACAATCGAAATGATTTTGAAGCGCTTGCTCAAGAATATTTCAGTCGGGAGGGAAAACATTACGGAATTATCATTGCAGTCCGGCATCCGTATGGGAAAATCGTGGGTAGGCTGGTTTCAATCCTCAATACCACAACAGCCGACGAAATGGAAAACCAAATTCTTTACATTTAAACTGAAGTTCCCCCGCAGAGGAACTTCAAAAAATATGAAACTTTTATAAATCAATCGATTTTTGTAAGCATTTCAGTGATAGCATCACTATCCAAAGGTTTAGAAAACCAATATCCCTGAGCTAATTCGCAGTCGAGTTCTCGAAGCTGTGATAATTGTTCGGCTGTCTCTACACCTTCGGCGATCGCATTTAATCCCAAATTGTGAGCCAAAGTTACGATCGCCCGCACAATCTGCAAAGGCTGACCTCCGTCGTCACCATTTTCGACAGCCCCCAAGCGGCTCACAAAAGATCGATCGATCTTCAGTGTATCCAGCGGAAAACGGTGCAAGTAACTTAAAGACGAATAGCCAGTACCGAAATCGTCGATCGACAATCGAATATTTCTACCTTTTAATTCGGCTAGCACAATATTGGCTTTCTTGACATTTTCTACGATCGCGCTTTCAGTAATCTCCAATTTTAAACAGCTCGGATCGCAGCCCGTTTCTGCTAAAATTTCATCGATTTCCTCGATTAAATTCGGGAAGCCTAACTGTTTAGGAGAAAGATTGACGCTCATTGTTAATTGCGAAGGATCAATAATTGGTAATTTAAAATTCGGAATTGGTACCTGGGAACTTGTACTGAACGTAGCCGAAGTATTGGTAATTGGGAATTGGGAATTGGTAATAGATGAGTGGAAATCGCTAATCGGGAATTGGTAACTGGGAATTGGTAATTTTTTACCGATTATTTCTTCCCTGTGACCAATACTGGGGCTACGCTCAGTAAAAGTTACGTTTGCCTCATTCCCTGTATCTGTTACATCAGTTAAATCCCCTACATTGCCCGTTGCCATCTTTCCTGTTGTTACCCTGAGCGAAGTCGAAGCGCCTTCTTCCTTCTTGTTACCCTCAGCGACTTGCCCAGAGTGCAGCCGAAGGGAGTCGAAGGGCCTTGTTCCGACTTCCATTGGACTTCTTCTCTGTTCCTCTGTTAACATTTCTTGCCAAATCCGCAATTGCTGACAAGCTTCCCGCAACACCCAGGCTCCCAGAGGCACGATCAAACCTGTTTCTTCAGCTACAGGGATAAAAGTAGACGGCGGAACTAGACCCCGAACTGGGTGGTGCCAGCGCACCAAGGCCTCAAAACCTTCGAGCGCACCGCTGGCGAGCGAAACAATCGGTTGGTAGTGCACAATAAAGTGCGAACGTTGATCCTTGCTCTCTCCTAATTCCTCCTTGCCCAAAATAGCCAACCGCAGGTCAGTTTCTAACTGCAACAGCGACATTGTTTGGTCGTGCATCGCCAAATTAAACACTTCGTGGCGGGCCTTACCCAAAGCTTTAGCGCGGTACATAGCGATGTCAGCATCGCGTAGGAATTCTTCCGGGTGAGTGTACGAATTCGATTCGCCACTGTCGGTGGCTTCGCCTCGACTGAAAACAATGCCAATGCTAGCGGTGGTAAATACTTCGTGTCCTTCGAGATGAAACGGCTTCGTCAGTTCTGTTTGTATCTTTTTAGCTGCGAGGGTGGCGTCGCTGAGGCTCTGAATGTGGTCTAGCAGGATGGTGAATTCGTCTCCCCCCAGCCGGGCGACGGTATCAGAAACCCGGACGCAGGTTTGCAGTCGCTGCGCCAGGGCAATTAGCAGTTTGTCTCCTAAAACGTGTCCTAAAGAATCATTAACTACTTTGAAGCGGTCTAAATCTAGGAAAAGTAAACCAAATTTGTAATCGGGGGACTGATTGGATCGGCGGATGGCTTGTCCTAGCCTGTCTAGGAACAAAACGCGGTTGGGCAAACCTGTCAGCGCATCGTGAAAAGCGCCGTGCAGCAGTTCCCGTTCTACTCGCTTGCGCTCGGTGACATCTCGGATAATAATCTGGGCGGCGGTTGAGCCTTGATAAGTAGCGGGGATGCCGGCAACTTCAACGTCTATTATTTGTCCATCGAACCGAATCAGTTTTTGTTCGGCAAGGTCGAGCGGCTGATTTTCTGTCTCGACTAGCCGGATGCGCTCTCTGGCTGTTTCCACATAGTTTGGATGGACGAAATGCAATACGGGAAAGCCGATGAGCGCTTCGGGAGAGTTCGCACCGAGGAGTTTAGCGCCGGCAGCATTGATGTAGGCGATTTTCCCTTGACTGTGAACGGCGATCGCTTCTGGAGATAGTTCTACTAAACGGCGATAGCGTTCTTCACTTTCTTTGAGTGATATTATCAACTCGCATCGCTCTTTTTCAGCCTGCTGGCGTTCGACTTCCATTTGGTGAACCGACAGAATTTTGCCAATACTTTGAGCCATCAATTCTATAATTTCTATTTCCTCATACTTGAACTTTCTTTTTTTTATTTCTGGCGAGCTAAAACTTAAAGTTCCGTAGGTTTTATTGTTAACAAATATCGGGGTTCCGATGTAAGATTCTGATTTGCAGCTTTGATAAGCTGGATGTTCGCGCATCTCAATATCGGCTCCTATATGAGAATACGCAACTGTTTTGTTAAGTTTAATGACTGCCGCGCAGTAAGTATCGCTGAGGTTCAATTCTAAGCCTCGCACGAAGTATTCTAAATCGCTTTTCGCGGCTCTGACAATAAAAGTCTCGTTGTCAACTTCAGCCATGATGCCCATAGAAAGTCCAAACATCAAACAGCCTGCTGTTAGATAATCGTCAACCAGTTCTTCAAAGTTTTGATAATGATAAGTTGTAATCCGGTGCAAGTGTTTGAGATTAGCGCTAAAAGCTGCTAAAGCTTGAGAATTTAAAAATAATTCTTCTTCCGATCGCTGGCGGTCGGTAATGTCTGTTTGTACTCCAATAAAGTGGGTTAAGTGTCGCCGCGAGTTGTAAACCGGAGCGATCGACAGTTCGTGCCAAAAAGGCGTGCCGTCTTTCCGAAAGTTGCGTAATATAACTTGAGATTCTCTGCCTTCTTCAATCGCAATTCGCAATTGTTGGGCAGCGGGGCCGTCAGTGTCTGTGCCCTGCAAAAATCGGCAATTTTTGCCCATTAACTCGTCTCTGCTATAACCAGTAATCCGCTCAAAACTCGGATTGACATAAATAATCGGATTATCTGCAACAGTCGCGTCGGTGATTGCAATGCCGTTACTGCAACTTTCGATCGCCCGTTCCATCATTTGCAAACGCTCTTGCGATCGAATCCGCTCGATCGCCGCAGCTAACACGTTGGCGATCGCTTCTACAAAATAAACGTCATCTTGAGTGAAAACCCGCCCTTGGCAGGTATGAACCCCCAAAATGCCCCAGGCCTGCGAGGAGGAACTGTTGGCTGGTTCTGCTTGTCCCCAGTTGCTCCCCAGTCCCCGATTGCCGGGAATAATTACAGTAACGCCGCTGACAGCCCGGTGGTTGTGCAGCAGCGGCAACTCGCTAAAGCGCGTTTCCACCCGCAAATCTTCGACGATTGTCGGTTCGCCCACTAGCAATGTGTAACCTGCTTGCGATCGGGCAGAAGCGGCAACAGTAGCACTGCCGACGAGGCCCGGCTGCCAGCCAACCCCCGCTCGCAGCATAAAAGCATGACCAGAGGGCAACAGTTCTAACACCTGGCAATAATCAACGTCCAGGGTTTGAGCAATTAAAACCGCAGCTTTGTCCATCAGTGCGGACAAATCTGTTTCGGCCAGGGCCTGCTGCCCCAAGTAAGCGACAGCCGCTTGCTGGCGGGCCCGCGAGTGGATTGACGTGAGCAATTCCTGCTCCTTGGCGGCCACTCGTTTCCGATCCGTAATGTCGCTGAACACCGACAGAACAGCTTTCCCCGACACCAATGTCAGATACCGCATCGATACACTTGCCCAAAACAGCGTGCCGTCAGCTTTTTTAAGCCGGATTTCTGCCTCGCGGACCAGTCCGTTGCGGGCGAGCCGTAACAGCAATTCCTGGCGCTCTGCAGGTTTGTGGTAGAGCGTTTCGGCTTTTTGGCGGTCGATCGACTTGAATCCTGTGAACCCGAAAGCCTGACGACATAAATCGTTACTATAAAGAATTGTGCCATCCGCCAGACTGCTGACGATCAGGGGTATTGGCATCGAGTTGGCGATCGTCAGCAATAATTCTTTGGTTCCTTGCAGCTCTTTGTACAAGTCGGGCTTGGAGGCCCAGCCGTGACAGTCTTCAGAGTTTTCAGGGATAAAACTTTCCATTGTTTAATCGATCCATTAGCAGACAACTTTTTTAAACTTGTGGTCAATCAATACTGCGGACGGTTTTTAATTAGCATTCGTAGAATATAAAGTTTCAAGTCGATTCGCCAATCGAGCTACCAACGGAAAATCAAGGGTTTCAAACTACGAACTAAAAACAGTCCAGACTATTGGTAAATGACGATTTCAGATGCAGAGGAGGATCTACAGTAGCCGACAACACATTAATCTTAACCAGAACTATGCAACGGAACGCCCCTAAACTGCTCGGCTGAAGTTTGATATGCTGCTTTCCCGTCAAAGACCACATCTGTCTTTGGTATGACAATCTACTGTTTTTAAAGTTGCGTTAAGTTTTGATGTATGGCGAGGTACTTTACCCAATGTGCAGCGGAAGCTCCTAATCTAAAAAGTAAAGTCACCTACTTGCCAACCACCGAATACTATCCGAGGAGAGAGGAGAAATGCTTGAATCTTACCGCCGTACCGCTGCCGAACGGGCCCATGAGGGAATTCCACCCCTGCCGCTAGATGCCCAGCAAACGTCGGAACTGTGTGAACTGCTGAAAAATCCGCCGGCACAAGAAGAAGAAACCTTAATAGAATTATTGCGCGATCGCGTCCCCCCAGGCGTAGACAGCGCCGCCTACGTCAAAGCTGGTTTTCTAACTGGCATTGCTAAAGGCGAAATCCACAGCCCCCTAATTGCTCCCAAATGGGCAGTTTACCTGCTGGGGACAATGATGGGCGGTTACAACGTCCAATCTTTAATCGATTTGCTCAATCCTACTGCGGAAATTGCCATTCCCGCCACCGCAGCCCGGGCACTGAGCAAAACGTTGTTAGTATTCGACGCTTTCCACGATATTCTGACTTTATCCGATACCAATCCCTACGCCAAGCAGGTAGTCGATTCTTGGGCGGATGCCGAGTGGTTTACCAGCCGCCCCCAACTGCCAGAAGCGATTACCGTTACAGTCTTCAAAGTTCCTGGAGAAACCAATACTGACGACTTGTCGCCAGCACCTCATGCTACCACGCGGCCGGACATTCCCCTACACGCTTTGGCGATGCTCGAAAGTAAGATGCCTGGGGCTTTGCAAACCATTGCAGACTTGAAGCAAAAAGGTTATCCCGTAGCTTATGTTGGTGATGTTGTCGGTACCGGTTCGTCGCGGAAATCGGCGATTAATTCCGTGCTCTGGCATATTGGCAATGATATTCCGTTTGTGCCGAACAAGCGCAGTGGCGGTTATATTTTAGGAAGTGCGATCGCCCCGATATTCTTCAATACCGCTGAAGATTCCGGCGCTTTGCCGATCGAATGTGATGTCTCCCAAATGGAAACAGGAATGGTAATTACCATCCATCCCTACAAAGGCGAAATCACCAACGAAGCCGGAGAAATCATCTCCACCTTCACCCTCAAACCCGACACAATTCTAGACGAAGTTCGCGCCGGTGGCCGAATTCCGCTATTAATTGGACGAACTTTAACCGACAAAACCCGCGCAGCTTTAGGACTAAAACCAAGCACTATTTTTACCCGCCCTACAATCCCAGTAGATACGGGCAAAGGCTTCACTTTAGCACAAAAAATGGTAGGCAAAGCTTGCGGTTTGTCCGGCGTTCGTCCCGGTACATCTTGCGAACCAGTCATGACAACAGTCGGATCGCAAGATACCACCGGGCCAATGACTCGCGACGAATTGAAAGAACTTGCTTGTTTGGGATTTAGCGCCGATTTGGTGATTCAAAGTTTCTGCCACACCGCCGCTTATCCAAAACCAGTTGATGTCAAAACTCACCACGAATTGCCCGATTTCATGGCAGAGCGCGCCGGCATAGCTTTGCGCCCCGGAGACGGCATTATTCACTCTTGGCTGAACCGGATGTTATTGCCAGATACAGTGGGAACGGGCGGCGATTCTCACACTCGTTTTCCTTTGGGAATTTCCTTTCCTGCGGGTTCGGGATTGGTCGCATTTGCTGCAGCCTTGGGCGTCATGCCTTTGGATATGCCAGAATCGGTTTTAGTACGGTTTAAAGGTGAATTGCAGCCCGGAGTAACGCTGCGGGATGTTGTGAATGCAATTCCCTATGTGGCCATTCAAAAAGGTTTGCTAACCGTCGAGAAACAGAACAAGAAAAACATCTTTTCTGGACGGATTATGGAGATTGAAGGTTTGCCCGATTTGAAGGTCGAGCAGGCTTTTGAATTGACCGATGCGACGGCCGAGCGTTCTTGCGCTGGATGCACGATTAAATTGAGCGTGGAGACTGTTTCTGAGTACATTCGTTCCAATGTCGCGCTGCTGAAAAACATGGTGGCGCGGGGCTATCAAGATGCGCGGACGATGATGCGCCGGGTGGCTAAGATGGAGGAATGGCTGGCAAATCCGGTGCTGATGGAGGCGGATGCTGATGCGGAATACGTTGAAATCATCGAAATCGATCTGAACGAGATTACAGAGCCAATTGTGGCTGCTCCCAATGACCCGGATAATGTTAAGTTGTTGAGTGAGGTTGCGGGCGATCGGGTTGACGAAGTATTTGTCGGTTCCTGCATGACAAATATCGGTCACTACCGCGCCACAGCGAAGGTGTTGGAAGGTGCAGGGGAAGTGAAAACTCGCCTGTGGATTTGTCCGCCAACTCGCATGGACGAACAGCAACTCAAAGAAGAAGGTTATTACAGCATTTTTGGAGCTGCTGGAGCTCGTACAGAAATGCCTGGTTGCAGTCTTTGTATGGGCAATCAAGCGCGGGTTAAAGATGCGACAACGGTGTTTTCAACTTCTACTCGCAACTTTAACAACCGCATGGGCAAAGATGCTCAAGTTTATCTCGGTTCGGCGGAATTGGCTGCCGTTTGTTCGCTGTTAGGTCGCATTCCTACAGTCCAAGAATACAACGACATTGTGTCGAAGAGAATCGATCCTTTTGCTGGTGATTTGTATCGGTATTTGAATTTCGATCAAATTGCTGGTTTTGAGGATGAAGGACGAGTGATTGCTTTGGAAGATATGCCTCGAATTGAGGATATTTTGGGGATTCCCGATGGTGTGTTGAGCAAGTAAAAAGTGGGGCGGGCAATTGCCCGCCCTTTGTTTATAATATGAGTAAATGAGAGAAAGGAAAAAAGTAATTATGTCCGAACAAGTTTTAAGCAGCGAAAGCCAAGGGACAGTAGAATCAGCGCCCGAAACTCCTACGGTTGAAGACAAAGAAAGCGATCGCCCATTAAGCCAGCCGATCGCGGAATTCCTCCGCGTAATTCAGCAAACTCCCAGAGAATATTGGCCAAACTTACTTCAGATGATGCGCTTATTTCTGGAAACGGTGACAGTAAAGCCCGTATTGTCCGAGCCTCCCCAGACATCTGAGAAAATAGACATTACTAAACTGTCGCTGGAGGAACGGATACAAAGAAATAAAGGTGCAATTGAATTAATCAATTCATGGATTGAGGAGGGAGATGAACAAGAACAAACAGAAACCGCTGAATATCTCCGTAAAGCTTTAGATGAAGACCGCCTTTCTAATCGGCCATTATTCCCATGAGTAGAGTAATAATTCTCGACTCTGGCCCATTAGGAATGGTAACAAACCCTAAAGCATCCTCTGCTGAAATTCAAGAGTGCAAAGTTTGGCTAAACTCTTTAATGCGGAGGGGCGAAATAATAATTCTGCCTGAAATTGCTGACTACGAAGTGCGACGGGAGTTGATCCGCGCAGGTAAATTAGCAGGTATTCAACGGCTTGATGAATTGAAATTACAACTTACATACCGTCCTTTGACTACAGAGGTAATGCTTTTAGCCGCTCAGTTGTGGGCTGACGCGAGAAGGAGAGGAAGACCAACAGCCGAACCTAATGCACTTGACGGGGATGTGATTTTGGCGGCTCAAGCAATATTGGAGGCAAGTGAAGGCAATGATGTGGTAATTGCTACAACAAATGTGGGGCATTTGTCGCAATTTGTTGATGCTCGCGAGTGGCGACTAATTCAGTAATCTTTAAATCGATCGCACTTACGCACTTAGCCAATCCCTGCTATACTTTCAAATACAGATATTTTTACAGACACCGTTAGCGAGATAAACAGGATGGTGGAAACAGTGGACACAATCGAAAAAATTGACGATCGCACACAAACCCGCTACTGGGGTCAAGTTACAGTCATAGACGCGGGCGATCGTTATAAGATCAATCGCATTGAAGTCAAGCCGGGGCATCACATCAGCACCCAAATGCACTATCACCGCAGCGAGCACTGGGTTGTCGTCTCCGGTACCGCTAAAGTTATCTGCGACGACAAAGAGACGATTCTCATGCAGAAACAGTCAACCTACGTTCCCATGAATACTGCTCACCGCGTAGAAAATCCAGGCGTTATTCCCTTGGTGATGATTGAAATCCAAAATGGTGAATACCTCGGCGATGATGACATTATCCGCTTCGCCCAAGATGCTCACGAGCAAGATTGATCCTAGAACCCCAAATATGAAGCAATCGCAGACACCGGGGAAAAGCTTCGCACACCGAACAATGACCGAAAGCATCCAGGATACAAGCCCCCGGATTCATCTCGCGCAAGTCAATGCTTTAATCTAAAATCTAAAATCTAAAATCTAAAATCGATTGACCTACGCAGCGACAGGAAACCAGATAATATCATGTCCGCTCGATTGACCATAATATCCCGGCCGGGCGGGTTTTTGAGATTGTCAATTATTGGCAGATATTGTTAGTGAACCCGCCCCTACCTGATGAAGGGTAATCGACCGGACATGATATAAATCCTACCATTAAAACTGTAGGGGCAATTTCAGAATTGCCCCTACCTTATTATATTAACTTTGTTAAGCACCAGAATTTGATATAGCAATTGGCGATCGTCCTACGGCAAAGAAGCGTTTTTCAAATCTACATTTGCCATATTGGCATTCTTTAAATTAGCACCTGTCAAGTCCGAACCGTTCAAATTTGCACCGTTCAAATTTGCATTGGTCAAATTTGCATCCCGCAAGTTGACTCCCTGTACGTCTATTCCCGACAAACTGCCACCTCTGAGGCTGACATTAGATAAATTCGCTAAAGACTGGCGAGCATTTCTCAAGTTTGCACCTGCCAAATTGGCG
The DNA here is from genome assembly GCF_036700445.1 of Microcoleus sp. T3_B1. NCBI lineage: Bacteria > Bacillati > Cyanobacteriota > Cyanophyceae > Oscillatoriales > Microcoleaceae > Microcoleus > Microcoleus sp. T3_B1. The sequence continues at coordinate 20,236 of NZ_JAUBOX010000057.1, read as the reverse complement.
CTTTCTAAATTAGCGCCGATTAAATTAGCGCTGGTGAGGTTGCTATTTTTCAAACTCGCAATCACTAAACCAGCCAAACTCAGATTAGCGCGGCTCAAATCAGCACCCTCCAAATTAGCCCCGTGCATTTTAGCCGCAATTAAACTCGCACCTTGCAATTTAGCTTGTTTCAGATTTGCTTCATTCAGTTTGGCTTCGTTCAAATTTGCACCGTTCAAATTTGCACCGCTCAGATTCGCACCGCTCAAATCTGCGCCCGTCAAATCAATACCAGCAAGCTCCGCTCCTGTCAAGTCACATTGGGTACATTTTTTAGTTTCTAATAATTGTTTGACGTGTGATACGTTTTCTGCCTTTACTCCCGAGGCACAACCGATCGCAATCAGCAGCCCTGTTGTTGTTAAAATTCCAAGTTTCATATACCCACCCTCAGCAAAATCTCTCTCTTAATAATATCCCACATTATTAAAGAGGGTTGGGTGATCAGTCTCTTTGATAAACTGTGACAATCATCACCCTGTTGTGTACAAAATATGCAATAATTATTGACGTTTCAACTCCCCCAAATTATTGTAACGAATTATTGCTTTTTCAGGAACCAAAAAGGAAAAGATTGCGTCGGTTCGAGACGGACGCCGGTAATGCTGTTCTGAGCAAACGTATAGTCCTTATCCTGCCAAAGAGGGATGAAAGGTACATCTTTACCCAGTATGTCTTGAATTTCGGCAAATATGCCTTTGCGGGTTTCAGGGTTTGTTTCTTTGCGCTGCTTGTCGATCAGTTGATTTACCCGATCGCTATAATAAAACGAACCCTGACTTTGACTTGCACCCTTGGAGCAGCCCCCAGCCTCCGAACCTGTGGCACAATCTAAAAACGGCTGAATGTAATTGTCAGCGTCAAAAAAGTCGGCAGACCAATCCACTAAAACCGCTGGATAAATGCCCTTCTCTATGTTTTGAAACAAAGTCGGAGATTCAACGCTGTTAATTTCTACCTGCATTATCCCGTCCATTTTGAGTTTAGTTTGCGCCTCGATCGTACTCGCGACTAAAGCTCTTTTTCTTGAAGCCGAAGCATACCAAATTGGCAGAACAAAAGGATTTGTGGCCGAGTATCCCGCTTTCGTTAAAAGTTCCTTGGCTTTGGCCGTGTTGGCGTCGCCGTACAGTTCTTTGAAAACCGGTTTTTGAACGTCCAAGGTTGTGGGAATCAGACTGTAAAGCGGTTGTGCTTGTCCCTGCAGGACGCGCTCATTAATCAAGGGGCGATCCATCACTGCTGCGATGGCCTGTCTCACTTCTAACTTGTCCAGCGGTTTAGACTGCATATTCAGCGTCATGTAATTAACCGTACTGCTTTCCCCCGCGATTTTCTGCCATTTCCCTTTTTTTGCTCCCTCGTCCAAGCTGCGAACTTGGTCTGCATCCAGAGACAAATAAGCCACATCAACTGCACCAGTCTGAAAAGTATTGAACAAATTTGACGAACTAGAAAGCAACAAAATGTCAATTCCTTGATTAACCGGCTTTTCCCCCCAATACTTGTCAAACACGTCAAACTTGAGAGAATCGCTGCCGTACTTCGCCAGCTTGTAACGTCCAGTTCCCACAAAGGTATCGGGTTTAAATTTACCCGGCCCAATCTCGTAAGCTTTCGGAGAAACTGCACACATACCCGAAAATGTCAACAGGGAAGGAAAAGCAGCAAAAGGCTTTTTGAGTTGAAAAGTTAATTCGTATTCGCCCGTCGCTTTCACCGATTCTACTGCATCGCTCAACAACAAAGCCGGACTGCCGCCATTTTGGATAAACCGTTGCAAGGAAAATTCCATTGCTGCGGCGTTAAACGGTGTGTCGTCGTGAAAAATAACGCCTTGACGCAAGGGGATTGTATATGTCAATCCGTCTTGGCTAACTTTTGGCATTGCTGTCGCTAAGTGGGGGATTAACTCAGTAGTTCCAGACTTGTAAGCGTAGAGAGTGTCGCCCAAATTGCGTAGCAATTGTCCAGATAAGGTTTCGTAACCGTCCGCAGGGTCGATCGTCCGCAATTTCAAAGTTGTGCCAATAGTAACGCGGTTATTAGCATTTTCGCCGCTCGCAGTGACCGATGGACGTGTTCTTTGTCCACAACTTGCAGTTAACAAGCAGCAAAGAAAGAACAGAGCTATCGCTTTAATCACTGAAGGTTTTATATGTATTTTAGGCTGCTGCTTGTTGATTCTCATCGTCTTTTTTTGACACTCCAAATTACTGATTATATTATCAGGACTTACGCACTGTTAGACTAGAAACCGGATTTATTGATAGATTCTCATGTAATAAGCTGTTGTGCATTTAAATTGTATATTTCGAGTCCCGATCAAAAATCGCCAAATCCTCTCCCCCTCTCCCCCTCTCCCCTTCTCCCTCTCTAATACCATAGGCAATCTAGATGCAACACAGCTTATCACGTCCGAGCGATTGACCATAATATCCCGGCCGGGCGGGTTTTTGAGATTGTCAATTATTCGCAGATATTGTTGTTGAACCCGCCCCTACCTGATTTCGGTCGAAGCGAAGCGGAGGGAATCGACCGGACAGAAGATAATACAAATATCCCTGCCTAACCTGAGCAACTTAAAAGCTTGGTGATGTTCGATCGGTTTGAACTCCTTCTGATCAATTTTTAGAGCTTGCTGGCTCATGAGTATTCTTGCTAAGAAGTGCGACGATCGTCTTAATTAATTTATCCGGTTCGATCGGCTTTGCCAGATGTCGGTGAAATCCAGCTTGCAAAGCTTGCTGTTGATTAACCTCGCCCGCATACGCAGTAAGGGCGATCGCGGGAATCAGCCCGCCTTGTTCTGGCTGCAGGGCTCGCACTTGCCGCAACAGCATATAGCCATCCATCCCCGGCATTCCAATGTCGCTCACCAGGACATCTGGCTGGAAATTAGTCAACGCCGTGAGGGCTTCTTGAGGGACAGCAACAGTCAGTACCTCTGCACCTGCATCTTCTAGCAAAAAGGAAATCAACTCTCGCATATCCGGCTCATCATCTACCACAAGTACCCGCATCCCGGATAACGGTTCCTCCGCAGTCGATCGTTCCGAAAGTCCTGCAAGAGAGTTTTCTTGTCTTACCTTCCCTGATAGAGGCAGTCTTACAGTAAAGGTAGCTCCTAACCCTTCACCCTGGCTCTGGGCCCCAACGGTGCCCCCGTGCAGTTCGACTAGATGCCGCACGATCGCCAGCCCCAATCCCAAGCCACCAAACTTGCGGGTTGTAGCGCCATCTTTTTGGCGGAAGTAGTCAAACACGTAGGGTAAAAACTCCGGTGCGATGCCAATCCCTGTATCCGCCACCGTAATTTGAGCCTGATTGCCAACACGAGTCAAATTCACCTCAACGCGCCCCCCGGCTGAAGTAAATTTGACCGCATTGGAAACAAGATTCCAGACAATCTGCTGCAAACGGCCCGAATCCCCCAAAATTTGTCCGATCTGAGGATCTAACACAGTCCGAATATCAATGGATTTAGCAACAGCCGCCAAATTGACAGTTTCGATCGCCGATTCCACAGTTAAAGCTAAATCGACTGGACGAATATTAAGACTGAGCTTGCCTTGGAGAATTTTCGAGACATCAAGCAAATCTTCAATCAATTCACTTTGCAGCTTGGCATTGCGTTCGATCGTCGCTAACGCCTGTGCAGTTTTGGCCGCATCTAGCTTGCCAGTTTGCAGCAGCTTTGACCACCCCAGGATGGGATTGAGGGGCGATCGCAACTCATGGGATAGTACCGCTAAAAACTCATCCTTGATCCGATTTGCCTGTTTTAGCTGTTCCGCTTGCTGCTGCAGTGAATCGTTCAGATTTGCCCGTTCCAGAGCGATCGCGATCTGGTCACAGGTCGATCCCAGCAGCTCGATTTCAGCAGGCGTGAAGTCCGTCCGAGTCAGACTGGCAAAGGAGAGCGTTCCTAATAACCGTCCTTGAGCGATTAACGGTTGACCCACGTAAGCCGTGATGCCCAGTTCATAGGCGGCTTTACCATTCGGATGAGTGGAGAGTTCGGCTTGATTCAAGACAAGTTGCTGCTGCGTTTGGGCAACCAGTCCACAGAGATATTCCCCTAAATCGATCCATGCGATCGCCTGCGCCCTTTCTTCAGAGATGCCATCATAGTTTGTCAAATGCAGCATCCGGCGGTTGTCTTTTTCTTCCACCATGAAGTTGTAGTAAGAGTGCAGATCGAGTTGCACTGCAAGTTTGCGGAATAGCGTGTCCATCAAAGCCAGAGGCTGTTCTGTCTGCATCAGATCGCGGGTAGTTTCATACAGCAATTGCAGTCGCTCACTTGCTTGCCGTTGTGCAGTCTTGTCCTGCATGATTTTGACAAATCCCTGCAGACAATCCGCTTCATTAAGCAGGGGCATCATCAATCCACTGGCCCAAAAGCGATTCCCATCTTTGCGGACGTGCCAGCGTTCGTCTTCGGCCCGTCCTTGCAGTAGAGCCGTTTGCCTCTGGTACTCGGCTTGTCCTTGTTCGTTATCTTCGGGTGTGAAGATCATCCGACTCGAGCAACCAATTGCTTCTGTCTCGGTATAGCCCAACAACCTTTCTGCCCCTGAGTTCCAACTGGCAATGATGCCGTTAAGGTCGAGGGTGAAGATGGCATAATCTTTGGCGCTTTCAATGATCAGACGGAGGCGGGATTCACTCTCGCGTAGGGCTTCCTCAGCTTGTTTGTGGTCTTCAATATCAACACAGGAGCCGATGTAGCCCAAGAACTCACCTTCCAATCCGTAGCGAGGAACAGCTTCATCCATAATCCAACGGTATATGCCATCACAGCGTTTCAAGCGATAGTCCATCTTGAACGGTTGACGGGCATCAAAGGCAGTCACATACGTGTCTAAACAGCGATCGAAGTCGTCGGGGTGGACTCCTTCTGCCCAACCATTGCCCCTTTCTTGCTCGATCGTCCGTCCCGTAAAGTTTAGCCACGGGAGGTTGAAGTAATAACAGAGTTTATCGGTGCCCGACATCCAAATCAGCACAGGGGCGGCATCTGCCATCAGCCGGAACCGTGCCTCACTCTCCCGTAGTGTGGCTTCGGCTTGTTTGCGATCGGTGATATCGTTGACCAGTGCTACGAACCCTTCAACTTTTCCCTGGCTATTGAAGCGGGGAACATAGGTCGCATTGATATAACGGGTTCGACCGTCTTTGTAGGGAATTTGGGTTTCAAAGGTCACTTCCTCTCCTGCCAAGACTTGCTCAACATAAGGACGAATCTCTTCATAGGCAGTTTCGCCTAAAACCTCTTGAAGGTGCTTGCCATAGATGTCCGTTGCCGGATGTCCAAACCATTCTTCATATGCTCGATTGTTGAAGCGATAGCGCTGGTCTGAGTCTACAAAGGAAATCAAGGCAGGCACGGCATTGGTGACTAAACTAAGTTCTGCTTCTCGTTGTTGCAATACCTCCTCGGCCTGTTTTTGAGCGGTGACATTTCGGAAATAAATCGTAATCCCGTTCGCGGCAGGGTAGGTGCGAACGTCATACCAACGATCGTGATCGGGATAAAACGCCGTGACTGAAAAAGCCACGCGCTCGTTTGCCACGCGCCGATGAACCCGCTCAAACTCGGTGCCATTGAGTCCTGGGAATTCTTCCCACAAATTCTTCCCAATCAGAGCGCCCGGAGTGCGGTCTAGCAGAATTTCCGCTGACCGATTCACGTAAGTGAAACGCCAATTCTCATCAAGGGAAAAGAATCCATCATCAATACTTTCTAGAATGTTGCGACTCTGCTCTTCGCTTTGACGCAACGCTTCTTCGACTTGTTTGCGATCGCTGATGTCGATTAATACGCCGCGCATCGAAATTCTGACGCCATCAGCGTTGTAGGCGCAATCGCCCTTTGCCAAAATCCAACGAACGGTGCCATCTGCCCACAGCGTCCGATACTCAATTTCAGTATGCGGTTGATTCGCTTTTAGCTCAGTGAGGACGCTGTGAACGAATGGGCGATCGTCGTGATGCACCGCTTCTAAAAACACCTGCATGGACATTGCGGTATTGACGGGTAAACCAAACATCGCTTTGGCTATGTCCGTCAAACTCAGCGTGTCAGTTTCCATATCCCAATACCACAAACCCAAATTGCCGCCTTCGCAAGCCAGTCGGAGCTGTTCTTCGCTCTCGCGCAACGCTTGGAACGATCGATCGCGCTCGAAGGCGATGCTGGCAACTTGGATGCCAAACTCCGCGAGTTTGTATTCCCAATCAGTCGGCATCCGCGCCTCGCTAAAGCACAGCATCAGCGATCCCATAGGTACATTGTCCTGCCTGAGCACGGGCTGAGAATGACAGGCTAGAATGCCATGATCCACGCATAAATTTCGCCATGCTTGCGACCAGCGATCGTCGTTGGCAATGTCGGCGCAGGTCACGGACTGACCGCTATACACTGCTTCGCCGCAGGTTCCAATGCACAAATCGTTAATCGGAGCATCCTTGAGTCCTTCACCAAAAGACGGTGAAAAGTCTGGAGTAATGGATCTCTTAAACATCAGCCGCTGAGCATCGGCTAGCAGGAAGCAGGCGCGGGTACCCGGATTCAGCCTGGATACTGAGTCACACACGGCTGCCAGACAGTCGTCTAGTGGCTGCCCGAATGCGATCGACTCCAGCAGTCGTTTCTGCTCGATTAGGAGGAGTTCCGTCTGTTTGCGATCGGTAATGTCAGCAAGCAAAACGGTCAGTCCACTGGGCGAAGGGTAAATTCGATGGTCATGCCAACGCTTGCAAGGTGAGTAGAGATAATCAAACTGGAGCGGTGTTTGTTCGCGCATTGCCCGATGAAACTGCACATAAGCATCGGTGTTAACGGCAGCCGGAAATAGCTCCCAAACGTTCTGACCCAGAATCGCTGACCGCGACATTCCAACCATTTCACAGTAGCGATCGTTGGCATAGGTGTAGCGCCAATCGCGATCGAGGATGTAAAACCCATCGTTGATGGTAGAAAGTACCGTTTCTAGCTGTTCTTTTGCCGCAGTCGCCGCAGTTTGTGCTACTTGGCCCCGAACCTGGGCTTTTTGTTCTAGGAACCTTGCCTCCTGTAAAGTTTGCAAGGCTGCTTTTGCGTTTCTTATAGCAGTGCGCCACGATAGATTGAGTGAAGCGCTCAATCCTGCGGCGATCGAAAACATACCCAGCCGAACAATTGTCTCTACATTAACTATCTGTAAGGAATAGAACGGCTCAATAAAAAAATAGTTGATTGCCAGCGTAGATAAAATTGTTGCCAGAAACCCCGCCCCGAAACTGCCATACCAGGAACTCACCATCACCGCGATGAAAAACAGGGGCGTCGTGGTTGGGTAGAGCCACGGTAAAAGCGATCGGGTTAGCGCCAGTGCCACAGCCACGGAGAGGATCGCCACACCATAGGGAAGTAGTCGAATATCTCTGAAAATGCTGTTGATTCCCTCTAAACTCACCGTTTGTACTCCTTATCCGAAAAATATCTTGCTCGCAGCGCCTTACTGCATTCGCGAAGCGTTGCATCTGGCAAATTATCAACTCATCCAGCAATATCTAAATTTGCTTGACTGCCAACCCAGAAGGCGTAGCCTGTCCATTTTCCCAACGATTAATCGTGGCAAAGGTCATCCGTTCTAAAAAACTTACCCATAGCTACCCAAATCTTGACATAGCTAGACATGAGTGCTTGTGGTGTTAACTTCCTGTTTCACAGTAGCGACAACATGACTGCTGTCGGGTTTGTCTACTCCGCAGGCTGACGGGAGTGGAACTCACCGCCAATTCTGAACGTTCTGGAATAAATATTCCTTCAAACCAACGTTCTATATTTTTCGACGCATTCAAGTCACGGTCTTGAATATTTCCACAACTGGGACATTCAAAGGCTCGGACTCTTAATGGCATTTTATGCCGATGATTACAGCAATTTGAACAGATTTGACTGCTAGGAAAGAATCGATCTATGAGCGTCAATTTTGAGTTAAACTTTTCGGTTTTATATTCAAGTTGACGCTTGAATTCGTACATGGCGCAGTCGGCGATTGCACCAGCTAACTTGTGGTTCTTCAAAAAGGCCTTAACATTCAAATCTTCAATCTTCACCTCACTGTGGTTTTTGGCGAGGTAAGTTGTTAGCTTATGAATAGCATCTTTTCGGATGTTTGACACTTTTAGGTGCAGCAAGGCTTGTTTAGCGATTGCCTTTTTGCGGTTGTTAGACCCTTTGACTCGCGCACAGACACGCCGTTGCAGACGTTTCATTTTACGGTTCATCCGACGATAGGCTTTAGGGTTGGCAAAGACTTCGCCGTTAGAACAAACAGCTAGCTGCTTGATGCCGATATCAACTCCGACAGTAGGACGGTCACGTAGAGTTGCGGGCTGCTCAATTTCGTATTTAAAAGCAATGAACCATCTGTCAGCTTTTCGACTGATTACGCAGTTGTGAACTGCCGTAATTGGTAATGGTTCGTGCAGCCTAACCCAGCCAATCTTAGGTAACTTGACACGCTTGCCGTCGTTATTAATTCCTGGCTTTGCTTTGGTTCCTTGTTCTAGGTAGAAGGAGTCCCCCGATACACCTTTCTTTTTGAATCTAGGTTGTTTAGATACCTTTTTGAAGCATCTATCCCAAGCTGTTATCAATTCAGTTAGAGCCTGTTGTGGGCTTGCTTTGGAAGATTCGTAATACCAGGGATGCTCATGTTTGACTTCTGCCACTAAACGCTTGTGTAGATCAATTGCAGAAGGGATCTTAATAGTTTTATCCGTCTTCCTGAGTGTCAATGTTTCAAGGATGATTGAATTTGCCCAGTTGTAAGCGTGTCTTGCTACTCCGCAATGCTGCCGAAATCTAGTCACCTGTTTGTTATTAGGTTTTAATTCCGTCTTGAAACTAAGTAACATTTGCTTTTACCTCATTTCTGCCTTACTCTTATTGTATGCGGAATTAATACGGAACAAGAAAATGCCTAGAAAAAAGATTTACAGCGAGCCTAAGCGTAAGGTCAACCTCAGCCTAACCGAGACTGCTACTAAGTGGCTAGAGGAAAAACGAGTTCAGCTTACCGCAAGCAGTCTTAGTGACGTTATCGAGAGACTTGCTAGAGAGTTACCCAACAATTCCATCAATGGGTAACTTTGTCCAAGAATCACGTTACAGCTTTAAACCCTAATTCATCCGCCAACTTTTTCTGATACAGCTTCAGCCCTTGCGGCCGTTCTCGCACCAAATTACCGATCGCTGGTTTTGGAGCCCTAAGCCGTTCTATTTTGAGAAGCCTCAGAAGTAACAGGTATAAAGCTATTTATATTTTACACCTTTGACAGATGCTAGGGGTCAGTCATCTCTCTCAAGATATATAGCCATCCTTACAGGAGTCGTAAATTTTTTACCCCACCCCAACCTTCCCCGAACCCGCTCTGAGAAAGTAAGAAATTCACAAATGATGCGAGGATGTCTATATGAAGTCAATCTTAAATCTAAAATAGACTAAGTTGCTTTAAATTCCTTTGAGGAGCGATCGCCAATCCCGACAGCGTTTCAGGTAAATGCGAGCTACCTGATCGCTGGGATTTGTTCGCAAACACTCTTCAAATAATTTTCCCGCTTCTCGGAATTCCTTGCGATCGCACAGTAACATAGCTTCATTATATACAGGCAAATTTGCTAGCTTTGCCGACATAATTTCCGGCATATCTGCATCAAATACCTCATAGACTACGACATATTGAGATTTTCCTTTAACCTGTACTTTATCCACAATCCTAATAGCATAATCGTTCGGATTTCGCAACCGTTCTAAAGTCTGCTGAGAAATTAACAGAGGTACGCCGTAATCTTTGGTCAATCCTTCAATGCGAGATGCTAAATTAACAGCATCGCTAATCACAGTGCTGTCCATTCGGCTTTTCCCCCCGACTGTCCCCAGCATCAAAGAACCCGAATTGATGCCAATGCCAATTCGGATCGGGACGTAGCCGACCTCTAGACGGTATTCGTTGTAATTTTTGAGGGTATTTAGCATTGCAATACCCGCTTTCACTGCATCATCTGCAAAGTCACTAAACAAAGCCATAATTGCATCGCCGATGTATTTGTCAATAAACCCGTTATTGCTAGTAATGGCAGGCTCCATCCGCGAAAGGTAAGCATTGATAAATTTAAAATTTTCTTGGGGAGTCATAGTTTCGGAAAGCGTCGTGAAATCGCGAATATCCGAAAATAGCACCGACATTTCCTGCTGCACTTGGTCGCCTAAATGGACATCTATAATACTTTCATATCCCAACAAATTTAGAAATTGGTGCGGCACAAATCTACCGTAGGCATCAGTTAAGTCTGATTCGGCATCCAGGGATTTTTCTAAATTTTGGTTGAGGTCAAATAGTTTCTTAATAAATAACTGGCGATCTGCTTCAGCTTCTTTGCGTTCCGTGACATCTTGAAAAACTGCGATCGCAAAAGCAACTTTGCCACCCTCGTCGAAAATTGGCGTTCCCCAAATCTCTAGGGGAACTTTCTTGTCGGCTCGATGAATTTCCAGATCCTCAGCCGTCGCGTTTTCGCCCCTCAAAGCTCGGACGATAGGCAAATTCTCGAAAGGGTAAATAGTCTCAGTTCCCGCCATATAAATTTGATAACTTTCTGACAAATCCTCAACTGAATTTAAGGGCAAAACTCCTTGACCGAGCAACTGGTGTCCCGCGTGATTTACGTAGTAAGGTTTGCCTTGAGAATCGAGCACTACCACGCCTACCGGAATCGCTTCGAGAAATTGAGCCAGCTTGATTTCGCCTTCGCGCACCGCCTCGAATGCGCGAGAGCGCAACTCAGTTTCAACCGTATCGGAATGTTCAGCAGTAGTTTCCAGCAAGATTTCTAGATCCGCTTTTTCCTCCTTCAAGTCTTCCACTTGCTGGCGCAGTCTTTCTATCTCTAAAAGTAGCTGTTCTCTAGATGGTTGTTCTTCCAGCATAACTCTAGAATTTGCGCCTCGACTAACAAAAAATTGCTCAATAGCTCGCACCCAAAAAGTAAGCGTGTTTCTATAGAAATTCCAACTCTAAACCAGGCATCAGGCGCTGGAAATTCCTCAAAGATCTACTGTGCCAAGCTATGCTGTGAGAGCCTTGTACCGCCATTTGCACCCTGGCTGTTTTGCGGATCTCGATAATAAACTTCGATAGCATATTGATGCCAGAACTGTTCAAAAATTCTAACTGCTGCAAATTGAGGATAATTTTCGTCGGTTCCAAGTCGGCAACCTGGGCCAGCAACTGCGCTATCGGCGCGTACTCTGCAGGCCCGCTCAGTCTTAGAGATCCAATCAAACTCACGGTTGCCGTTGCTGGATCGTAACAGATCTGGTAATCTTCTGTATTAATTTCCATAGCCACAAAAAAAAGTCCCTTAAATATTATCGATCGCTAGCGTTGCTTATCAAAGAAATGGGTCTAAAACCCCGTCGTTCTACGAGGGCTTTGAGCTAGAATAGAGAAGTCTACAGGCTCAAGACGCGTTGAAATAGCTACGATGAGAGCGCACCTAGACAGTTCGGAGGGGCAATGCTTAACTGCAACCCTGAAGACACCAAGCTTTTTGCTTGAGTACAACGAAACATAGTCGCCTAGCGGGCATTGGGAGACTCTAAACGGACGTGGAGCGACGGTAAGACTACTTTGGTAGCGCGTTGCTGTGAAGCGTTAAGGAATCCTCGCTCCTTGAGGACGAGGAGGTATGTCAAACTGTTAATTGCACCATCGTTGTCACCGCAATTAATTCCGGGTCTTGGTGCACGGTCTGGAATTTCCAGCCAAGTTTGGCGGTATAATCGGTGAGCATGGTCAACAAACCCAATCCAGAATTGGTACAGTTGTCGTCAGCAGCATTTTTTTCCAACCGCTGAAGGTAAAGTTCGCTTGGCTCCGAGGCCAGCAACTCCTGAATATAAGCCTGAAACTTGTCCACAGCTTGCGGAGAGATGCTGTTAGCCACTGAGACAATCACTCCGTCGCTCTCTAATTGCAGTTTAATATCGATCGGGTACTCTGAGGTTTCATCATTAAACTTCATGGCATTTTCCAATAACTCGTTGGCAATGTAGCTAACAGCGCTTTTTATTTCAGCTTGTCTTTCAATTGTCGAGGGTTCATCTTGGTTGCCCGGAAAAAAAGTCGTCAGATAGTCAGCCAGAAAATCCGCCGACAAACCGTTGTTCCGCCACCGCTGCTTCAGAGGAACCGAACTCGGAGAAAATCCAATTATTAAGTATTCTTGGCTAGCGGGCTGCTCGATGAAATCGCCGAAAATCTGAGTCATACCGAGGTGAGAGCTAAAGTTTGAGATGAGGGGCATCACTGAATATATTTTAAACTTTAGAAGGGATATGCAAGTAGTTATTTTTGTTTGAGTACCAGCAATGTGATGTCATCAAAAACTTTTTGTTCGCCGATGTGCGATCGCACGTCCTTAATTACAGCGTGCCTGATTTCCGCAGCCGAACGCTGCCAATTAATCTCTATTACCTCAATTAACCTATCTAAACCATAAAGCACTTTATCCATATTTTTAGCTTCCGTAATCCCGTCAGTGTACAGCACAACCACATCTCCTGAACGCAAATGCACAATTTTCTCAGCAACAAATTCAGCAATATCTACATCCAGCCCGATCGGGAAACCCAAATCGATCGTATCAAACCGCTCGACAGAACCGTTACACCGCACAACAATCATTTCTTCATGCTGGCCACTCAATTTCAGCATCCCCTCCTCATAGTCTAGCAAAGCAAGGCTGGCGTTTTTATCGGATTTCATGCGCTGCACATTATCGTAAATTACACTGTTAATAGCACTTAAAAATCTTACTGGGTCTGGTTCATTGTAGGCGAGCAAGGTTCGCACTGCCGTTTGAACCATAATCATTAAAACCCCGCTCTCCAATCCGTGTCCCGTCACATCCCCAATGCCGATTTTTACTCTACCTTTGTGCTGGAGTACGTCGTAATAGTCGCCGCCTACTTCCTCAGCAGCTTCCATAAATCCCGCAATATCTAAGCCGATAACTTCGTTGAGCTCTCGGTCTTTGGGCAGCAGCATCTGCTGAATCTTGCGAGTAACGTCTAGTTCGGCGCTCATTCGCATATTTTCAGCTTTTAGGCGATCGTTGAGAACAGTAATTTTTTGATTTGCACCAACTAAGGCATCGGCAATTTTGTTGAACGCACCCACAACTTGCCCGAGTTCATCTCTGTTATCCAAAATAATTTTGTGGTTAAGATTGCCGTTTGCCATCTTTTTTGCAGCTTCGTCAAGGACAAATACAGTTTGCATAACGCTTCTGTAAAAACTTACAAATAAATAAATAACTAAGGCTAAGGTTATTAACACAACAATAGAAATTATGCGTTTCTTGGCAACAAAACTCTCAATGCGTTTTTGCAGGAGAAAGTCTAATTCCTTGATAGTTTCGTCCCACAGTTCAAAACTCGAATTCATAACTCTATCGCTGCCATCGAGATAGGCATAATATTCCACTAAGGCTGTGGGATAAATCAGTTTATCTATTTGCCCAGTTAGCTGCTCTACTACGGAGTTGAATTTGGTCACATCCTCGCTTAATTTCTGTCGCAGATTCCCGTGAGGATTATTGCTAGATCCTACCTCCATATTGATTGCTAAATCCTGATTAAGTTCTCTCAATTTGCCTGCCCAAGTAATCAGTTTCGATCTTTCTTCAGGTGTGGCATAGGAACGCAAGCTGTTTTTTTGAGAAATAAGCCTAATCTCTGACAAGAATTTTTGGATTTCTGGAATCTTCAGTAAGGTAGCATCCATCAAATAATAGGTATCAAGATCGGGGTCTAAAATTAGATTAGAAGTATCGCCGACGTGAGTGCTCATTCTATCAATGTCGGCCACTAAACGTTGATATACCAAATCGCAAGTTTCTAAACTCCACTGGCTGCGACGAAGTTTGAAGTTTTGCCAATCTTGATAAAGATTATTAAATTTTTCACTGGACATTAATATGTTTCCAAGCTGGCGATCTGTATTAGCTAGGGATTGAAAGTTCGCGTCCATCTTAGCTTCTAAATCGGCTCTCGTATCTGGCAGGCTTAAATTTGTATTTAAAGGCTGATAATTTAAGAGTTGCAGTTGAGGTATGTATTCCCTCAACTGGCGCAGTGGGCGCAGGTATTGATTACCGTAGATTTCTTTTTGGGAAAAATCAACCCTGCTGTTAATTTCGGAAATCAGCAGGTACATGACCAAGGTTAACGGTATTGCAAATAGAAGACCGATTAAGGTAAATTTTTGAGGATAGCTCAGCCGATTCATTAAATGGATTCCCAGAGATTTTCTGTTCATAATCGATAGATTTCAACAATATTCTACTAAAAAAGTAGCGATCGCTACTTTTTTAGTAGTTTCGGGGACGATCGCTCTAGAAAACCACAACGCTAATATAATTAATCAGCGATAGCTGATTTAATTTCTAATGCGTTTTCGTCCTGTTGCAACCCAATTTGAGGCATCCCTGTGATATCCTTGGCTCAGCTCGCTTCCCCCAGTCTAAAACACGTTTAGCAGTTTTGGGACGCAGAATAGTAATTTGTACTGAGATGCGGGCGCAAGATGAGAGGCTTTTAAGAATATTTACTTAAGCATAAATTTTTCTTAATACCCGGAGACAAAAAGTAAAAATTAAGTAATAACTGGGTAGTGCAAGTTTCCTGAAACACAACAGCCGGCAGCGAGTAGGAAATACTTGCGCCGCACGCACCAGCAGTCAAGTCGGTTCTGCACAAAGGAACCAATAGCACCAGCAATAGTGTCTAAATCAGTATCTGCAGTTGAGTGTTCAGGAGCGATCGCGCATTGTGTAAAGTGAGGCAGAGGGCGTATGATGAAAAGAATCTCCACAAATAAATTTCAAATAAATAAAAACCGAGACCAAAAGCAGCCCAATCCTGTAATCTTGGCTTTGGTGCTGACAGGAATTCTGGTATGGGAAATGTATCCGGCGCTAAGACACACCGCAGCAGCTAACGCGGGCGCTCTCAAAGATTCCCTTGCTCAGTTGGAAAGGCAACCGCCGCAAACCGCGCAGCAATTTTCCTCAGCAGCGGTGCCCCAAAAAATCAGCTATTCGGTATTGGCACTCAATACTCTAATTTCCGAACCGGGAAATTTGGCGGAGACGACTCCCCCAAATCCCCCGAACAAATTGCCCGCAACCGTAGCAGCAGCAGTTCGCCGAGAGTTGTCGGACTCCACTGGCATTGCTGCTGACAAGTTGAAAGTAACTGAATCGAGCGAACAAAGTTGGCCGAATACTTGTTTAGGACTCTCGAAAGCGGATGAAATTTGCGGTCAAATGATTGTTGAAGGTTGGCGGGTTGTGGTTTCTGATGGTAGGCAAACTTGGGTGTACCGTACTAATGCTAGGGGAAATATCTTGCGTTTGGAAAAAAAGTTAGCTAGGTAAATGTACCCTGTGAAATGAAATATAAGTTTCCTTTTGGAACAGGCAAGATGCCTGTTCCACAAAGAGTGAATTTTTTTGTGGGTGGGGCTCACAAACAGGCAAGATGCCTGTTCCACAAAGAGTGAGTTTTTTTGTGGGTGGTTTCTGGTGGGCTTCTGGGAACAGGCTTTCCGGCCTGTTCCACAAAGAGTGAGTTTTTTTGTGGGTGGTTTCTTGTGGGCTTCTGGGCACAGGCAAGATGCCTGTTCCACAAAGAGTGAGTTTTTTTGTGGGTGGTTTCTTGTGGGCTTCTGGGCACAGGCAAGATGCCTGTTCCA
>NZ_JAUBOX010000057.1:0-4281 GCF_036700445.1 Microcoleus sp. T3_B1 | reverse complement strand
CAAAGAGTTTTTTTGTGGGTGGTTTCTTGTGGGCCGTTGCTGCTAGCCCGCCCCTTGCTTTAATTTGGGAGTTGGTTTCTTTCGATGATGCCGCCGCCCAATAGCACATCGCCGTCATACCAAACAGCCGCTTGTCCGGGGGTAATGCTCAACTGCGGTTCGTCAAAAATCAACTTAACTCTTGTACCGCCGACTTTTTCCTCTGCTTGGGAGGATTCTACAGGAATAATTGTAGCGGGGACTGGTTGCGATCGATATCGAATCTGTACCTGAGCCCGAATCGGAGCCGTCGGTGCAGCCACAGAAACCCAATTCACTTTCTGGACTGTACATTCAGATTCTACTGCCAACTGGCGATCGCCCACAACTACCCGATTGCCAGCAGCATCGAGTTCAATCACGTACAGCGGTTCCGGTGCAGCAATCCCCAGTCCCTTCCGCTGGCCGATGGTGTAGTGGTGTACACCGTCATGCTGTCCGAGCACCCGCCCTGACTTGTCCACAATGTCACCCTTTTGCGGCGCAATGTACTTATCCAGAAAAGCCCGCATCGAACCGTTACTTTCCACCAAGCACAAATCCTGACTTTCCGGCTTATCAGCAGTTGTCAAGCCAAATTCTGCCGCGATTCTGCGAGTTTCTGTCTTGGTAATTTCGCCCAAAGGAAACTCCGTACCCGCCAACAAATCCTGTGTTAGATCGTACAGGAAATAAGACTGATCTTTCGCAGGGTCGATCGCCCGCAGCAACTGATAGCGACCCGTAGCAGCATCGTAAGTAATCCGAGCGTAGTGCCCTGTAGCGATTTTTTCAATTCCGAGTTCTTCGCGAGCATACTTAAGCATTGGCCCGAACTTCACAGTTTTATTGCACTGTGAACAAGGCAGAGGCGTAATTCCTGCACTGTAACCCTCCACCAAATAATCGACAATACTTGCCTGAAAGACCTCGCGGCTGTCAACAATGTGGTGGGGAACGCCCAAATCTTCGCAAATTTTAGCGGCATCGACCATTCCCTCAGAGCAGCACTGGCCTTTGCCCTTCATCAACCACAGCGTTAAACCCACCACTTCATATCCCTGATGGTGTAAAATTGCGGCTGCTGCGGAACTATCGACCCCGCCGGAGAGGCCTACAACAATCTTGTTCATGATTCTGAGAGAAATTGCTATTTTACTGTTACTTTGTTCGATCGAGCTAATTTATTATACCACAAGTATACTACAACTTGCCACTGCTGCTGTTAGCTGAAATTTTAGCATTAATATGACCATTCAAAAATTTGTTGTCACCGCCGACCAAATGCGGCAAATAGAAACGAGAATTTTTGCTGCTGGAATGCCAGTCGCAGCTTTAATGGAAAAAGTCGCGGGACTGATTGCTAGACGCATTCAGGAGCTTTTGAAAGCGGAAGGAAGTTCGGCAACTAGCAGTGTACGGGATTTAACGGATAGAAGGAAAAGGGAAGAAGGGAAAAATCTTGTTAATTCTAAATTGCCAGTTATCGGCGTATTGGTTGGGCCCGGACACAACGGCGGCGATGCTTTGGTTGTTGCCCGCGAATTGCACTTTCAAGGGTTCCAAGTAGTTATTTACTGTCCGTTTTCTAAACTAAAAGAACTCACGAAAAGTCACGCTGATTATGCGCGTTCTTTAAATATTCCATTTCTTGATAAAATTGAACTGCTGACAAACTGCGAGTTGCTCGTAGATGGTTTATTTGGATTTGGATTAGAACGAGAAATTACTAATTCCACAGCCGCCGCAATTGACGAAATAAATAATTTAAATATACCCATTTTAAGTATAGACATTCCATCGGGAATACATACAGATACCGGAGAAATTTTGGGAACGGCAATTAGGGCAAAACATACATTATGTTTGGGTTTGTGGAAAATGGCATTTCTGCAAGACAGAGCCTTAGAATATATCGGGAGTTCCGAATTAATTGATTTTGATATTCCCACAGCAGATATTGCAGCAATATTGGGCGAAACGCCAGCAATACAACGCATTACAAAAGCATCGGCAACTCAGCATTTGCTGTTACCCCGATCGCCTATTTCGCACAAATACACCAATGGTCACTTACTAATTATTGCAGGTTCCCGCCGCTACAGCGGAGCCGCAATTTTGGCAGCATTGGGAGCAAGAGCTAGCGGCATCGGAATGCTGTCAATTGCTGTTCCTGAGTCGATTAAATCGATGTTGAGCAGCCAGTTACCAGAGGCATTAGTTATAGGATGTCCCGAAACCCAAAGCGGTGCAATTAGCCAATTGCCAATAGCAATTGATTTGGACACCTATGATGCGATCGCCGCAGGCCCAGGTCTGACATTGGAAGCAGCAATCGCTGTAGAATCTGTACTGGAGAGCGATCGACCTCTAGTTTTAGATGCTGACGGTTTAAATATCCTCGCTCAACTCGGCACAGTCCCGATTTTGTCCGAACGCTGTGCACTGACAATTATCACGCCTCATCCGGGCGAATTCAAGCGTTTATTTCCCGAATTAGCCGACCAAACCGGCGATGATCGAATTGCCGCCACTCAAGCAGCGGCTGAGCTTTGCGGCGCAACGATATTGCTCAAAGGAGCCAGAGTTTGCATAAGTTGGAAGGATGAGGGCGATTCCCTACCGGATAGCTACGCTTCACGTACCATCACCTACCTCAATCCCGAAAGCACCCCAGCCCTCGCCAGAGGCGGCAGCGGCGACGTTCTCACAGGCTTGTTAGGGGGACTATTAGCAAGTGCGATCGCCCGCAAATCCCCCCCCAAATCAGTTGCTGCAACAGCAGCTTGGTGGCACGCTCAAGCCGGAATCATGGCTGCCAAAGATCGGACGGAATTAGGAGTAGATGCCTTTACTTTGACACAGTATTTAATTCCAGCTTTGCGAGAATTTGCTGAGTAAACAATCAACATGAGTTGGTAGAGTGCGTACCCCGCATCTTTGTATTGGGTAGGTGTGCACCGCGCACCTTAGCCCTTGGTTTGTATTGACAACGGAAGTCCTCATAAAGATATTACAACTTGCATTCCTTACGACTGACATCTTGGAGCAATATCAATAAGAGGATTTTTCGTGGGGTCGGGCGGGTTTATAGAACCTATTTGCAAGCTTTAAGGCTGTTGGCGAACCCGCCCCTACGGCTAATTGAGAATGCTGCAAGATCTCAGTTACGACAAACCAACGGGTAACTCAAACGAGTGACACTCACATGAGTGACACTCTAAAAAGTGACTGTGCATCCACAAATCCCACCAGTTATACCTGAAATATCAAAGACAAAAACTTAAATGTTGAGAGGAACCACATTATGTACACCGAAGAAAGAAGCTTGAACAATGAAACTATGGCTCTCGTCGCCGATACTACTGCTCAATCAAGTCTTGCATTTGCTGCAACCACTGGAGTAAACAAACCCACTTTACAAATGGGTTCAACAGGTCAAGCTGTCAAGGAACTACAACAGCTTCTATATCATTGGGCATATTATTTTGGCGCCATTGACGGTATCTTCGGCGTCCAAGTTCAAAACGCCGTCAAAGGCTATCAACACCGCGTCTTTTTAAAAGAAGATGGGATTGTCGGCCCTATCACTTGGGAAGCACTATACTCTGGTGCACCTGTGAATATGCCGATCGTCATGAAGGGCAGTTCTGGTAATGCTGTTAAAATTGTTCAGAATGTCTTGAAAATCAATGGATACTATTTCGGCTTCATTGACGGATTCTTCGGGCCGATGACAGATGTAGCCGTGCGACAATTGCAACTGAGCAAGGCTTTACCGCAAGATGGAATTGTCGGCTACAGAACTTGGCACGCCCTCAGCAAGTTACCGCACTAATGACGGGTTGGATTAATATTTATTCCGGTTGTACGAGCGAAATGATTGTTGACTGTTGACTGTTGACTGTTGACTGGGTGTTGAAAAACTGAATGGTTGAGTGTTGACTGTTTACTCGATTTTATTATTCGGATGCAACCGGAAACGATACCACTTTCAGTCATCGCCAAAAATCGGTAGCTCAATTAGGGATTTAGGCTTTGCCTAAGTCCCTAATTATCGTTAAGGGGAAGGCAGCGCGCGGGAAGGGCAATTCCCTGCGGGATAGCTTCGCTTCACGCAAATTCTGTTACCGTTCTCGGCGATGAAAAATCTTCTCAACTTTTCCGTGTTTATTTGTTACTATATCTTAGGATCGCGAATTAAATAACTTACAATTTTAATTGTTATTGTGGGATGGGCGTCCCGCCCGTCCTTTTTGGACG
>NZ_JAUBOX010000056.1:21832-52803 GCF_036700445.1 Microcoleus sp. T3_B1 | reverse complement strand
ACTCTGGCGTAGAGGATGGTTGGTTTAGTAGATGGAATATTGACAACTGAGTCTCCGTCGTAGCGTCGCTGTCCTGATGGTGTTCTGTACGCTTTGATTTTCCCTTCTTTCTCCCACCGCTAAGCGTGTTTTTGAACATACTCCGAGTCGTTGAATAGCGATTCTTGGTGGTACATATTTGGACATATCTGGGTTTGGTTAGGTGAATTATTCCAGCCTACACCAATTGTCTAATTTATAACGGAAATGTCTAAGAAAAGCCCGTCCTAGGGATTACTCTTTTTCGCGAACTTGGCGAATCTCTTGGCGCGAGGCGAGGGTTCGCTGCATTCTCGACGACAGACTGAACAGCCACGCTAGTGTTGCCCCTAATCCGGTCGCTACAATTAGTTATACGCACAGCGGAGCTTTAACTTGGACGCCTTCGATAACTTGAATCGCGACTGGCTGTGTATTTTCGATGCTGAATAATACTAGAGCCAAGCAAATCAGAAAGATGAAGAAGAAATTTAGCGATCGCATTTTCTCTGTTCCTAATTCTCAATTCAGCTTAAGCAAATCATTTACTATTTGTCAACTGTTTTTTGACAGATATTCTCAGTTTTTTTGATAAAATCAAATCGGGTCAATTAACCATAATATCCGGGGAGGGGCGGGTTTATTGCAGCTCTGAGAGTTCATTTAAGAGATTGATTAAGCCGCCCCTCTAGGACATATCCTGGGAGCATCTCACCTTTGCAGCCCTCCGCTAGAAATTGGAGTTTTGAGGCAGGAGGCAGGAGGCAGGAGGAAGAAGGAAAGAGGAAGAAGGAAAGAGGAAGAAGGAAAGAGGAAGAAGGAAGGAGCCAGAAGAAGGAAGGAGCCAGAAGAAGTATTTTTACAAATATGAGATGCTCCCCATATCCTCTTTAGGTTTGACCGATGTTTTGGGGTTTCTTGCCGATTCCAAGTGCTGGCAATATTTGATATTTCAAAGCAATGCCCGCCGCCACAAATAAGGCAATAATCAGCGCCCCAATTCCTACGGGACTGGGAATCCAGAATATCGCCTCCAAATAGTTAACTTCTCCGGGTTTGAGCTTCCAAACTAACTGTTTTCCTTGCTGAGAGCTTTCGGGAACCAGGGCACCGGCGACAGTTTCAATACTTTCGGCGCCCCAAGGCGTGTTCAAGCTAAAGTCTAGCTCCAAAAGTCCCCCCGGACTCAGCAGCAGACTGCCATTAGAAGAAAGCAGTGAAAGAGAGCGCAAATCCAATTCCAAACTCAACCGATTTCGCAGCACCAATAATAAATTATTCTGCTTGACACTAAGGTGAGATTCAAACTTCGGCAAATCTGTTTCTAGCGGACTTGAAACCCGATATTGTGTGGTTGGTGCGACGGGATTGTAAAATTGGTTGAACTTGTCTTGCAACTCTGATCCATTATTGAAAGGAATCCTCACTAAAACTTCTGTGGGCGAAAGCCGTTTAGTTTTTCCGTCCAGCAACCTCACCCGGCGTTCTACGCTTTTCAACCATTCTGCAACAGTTTCGCTACTGAAGCTCGTCAACCTTTCCCCCAGTTTAATGTGCTGCACGATTTCGCCACGAGTTTGACTCTCAAAGTTAACCCCGACATCGTACTGAACGCATCCAGTCACTAGAGTTAAAAGGCAAAAAACCAAAGGTAAAAGAAAGAAAAAGTGCTTTTTCTTCTTCCCAGTTCCATCCTTGACATTTGGCTCTTTCATTATAAATTTTTCCCTGTTTTTACCTATTTGCATGAATTAGCAAAGCGTTGAATTGCCGACACTGTTTCTATGTTTGTTTAACTGGTTTTAACTGGTTAACTGGTTCCTAGGCTCTGCCTGGGAACCCATGTCCAGAGGCTTTGCCTCGCAAGCTTTCATCCAAATTCGAGGCAGAGCCTCATGATATGTATTACCAGGCAGAGCCTGGTAACGAGTAAAACCGCACTGAACTTATTGCCTCGAAGCTACACCCAACTGTTGAAACAGCATACTCGGCAAATAGGCTGCACCGCCTACCCATTCGGCTTCGCTACTCAAATCTGCCAAATTTTTAAAGGCTTCAAAAATGCTGCCTGCCACCATTGTATTCTTGACGCGACCCACAATTTTGCCTTTTTCTACTTTATAGCCTAAGTCCAAATTGACCGAAAATTCGCCAGCTAACTGATTGGACTGACCGGCACCTAAAACCTGCTCTACTATGAGACCTTCGTCCATGCTAGCAATCAAGTCTTGAGTGGCGGTATTTCCTGGGGAAATGCAAAAGTTAGTCAAATCAGGGCCTGGGCGAGACAATCCGCCACGAAAACCGTTGCCGGTTGATTGTACACCGGCGCGAGCGGCCCACCTGCGATCCCAATAAAATCCGGTGACAGTACCTTTGTCTATCAAGACTTTGCGGGTGGTGGGTGTACCTTCGTCGTCAAAGGGACAAGCAGAAGGGCCTAAAGTGGGGTCTTCAAAAAAGGTAAAGCGTTCGTCAAATAAGGTTTCGCCGATTTTGTCGGCTAGGGGAGAGGCTTTTTGAACTACTGCTTGACCTGAAAGGATGGTATCAAAGAGGCCACCGAGGGTGCTAGCGGCTGCTCTGGGGGTAAATAATACTGGGTAGGAACCGCTGGTGATGGTGGCTGAATGTTCTGCGAGGCGGTATTTTTCGAGGAGTGATTCGAGGATGCTGTTGGTGTCTAGGGGACGATCGCGCGCTACGTCGTAACTGTATGCTTGCATAAAATCTTCTCCCTTTACCAAATTTCCGGCAATAGTGCCGCTGACTATTTGGCTGCTTCTTTCGGCATACAAATCTTGCGTGGTGGCAATTTTCACTCTACCGCTGCGGACGTGAAAGCCAACATCTACCATAATATCGGGATTGTAGGCGTGAACTTGCTCGATGAGGTTTTTGCCGTTTTCGACTAATTCTTGAGTTGTGGGCGGAGTGTAGGTGGTTTCCGGGCCTTTTAGGTGGAAGTTGGAGGCGAGTTCAAATTCTGCGGGGTCGCCGATTTCGGCTGTTTGAATCGCTGCATCTACTAAATCGTCTATCCGCGTTAAGTCTGTGGAACTGGCAAAACCGATTTTGCCGTTGTAAATCAGCCGGAGTGCGACGCCTTGCAGTGCTTTGGTTTGCAGGGATTTGAGGCGATTGTTTTCAAATTCGATCGGCGTGTCTTGGCTGGATAGATAATATACTTCAGCGGCATCAGCACGCTGGCGGGCTAATTGCAAAATCCGGTCTACGGTGGAATCGCTCACAATAATCGCCTTTTTGGTTTGGTCTTTTTTTTATTTTAGCGATTTAGGGTGTGGCCAGAAACCGGGTTTTTTCCCAGAATATCGATACACCACCGAAAAGCTGCGAAAAACCCGGTTTCTTTAGTCGAAGTGCATCCATCAATCCCCAGCCATCTGCTGAACCATAGCAATAATTTCTCTCACTGTCTGCGCGTCGGGCGATCGCAAATGCTGTAAAATCTCCAAAGATTGCTGTAAATAATTCAAAGCTTTCTCAAAATCTCCCTGCGATGCTAACAATTGTCCTAAGATTGCGAAACTAGCAGCTTTCCCTCGAACATTGCCAATCTTTTCCTCAAGTTCCAGAGATGCTTCATAAAGTGCGATCGCCTTTGCTACTTCCCCTTGATGGGCATAAATTCCTGCTAGTTCGTGCAAAGTAGCAGCCTTCCCTTGAAGATTGCCAATCTTTTCCTCAAGTTCCAGAGATTGTTCATAAAATGCGATCGCCTTTGCTACTTCGCCTTGATGGGCATAAATTCCTGCTAGTTGGTGCAAAGTAGCAGGTTTCCCTTGAAGATTGCCAATCTTTTCCTTAAGTTCGAGAGATTCTTCATAAAATGCGATCGCCTTGGCTACTTCCCCTTGAGCCGCATAAATTCCTGCTAGATTGTGCAAAGTAGCAGCTTTCCCTTGAACATTACCAATCTTTTCCTGAAGTTCGAGAGATTGTTCAGAAAATGCGATCGCCTGTTCTACTTCCCCAAGATTTGCATAGATTATTGCTAGACAGTGCAAAGTAGCAGCTTTCCCTTGAACATCGCCAATCTTTTCCTCAAGTTCCAGAGATGCTTCATAAAGTGCGATCGCCTTTGCTACTTCCCCTTGAGTCGCATAAATTATTGCTAGATTGTGCAAAGTAGCAGCTTTCCCTTGAACATCGCCAATCTTTCCCGTAAGTTCGAGAGATTCTTCATAAAATGCGATCGCCTTTGCTACTTCCCCTTGATTGGCATAAATTATTGCTAGATTGTGCAAAGTAGCAGCTTTCCCTCGAATATCGCCAATCTTTTCCTCAAGTTCCAGAGATTGTTCATAAAATGCGATGGCCTTTGCTACTTCCCCTTGATTGGCATAAATTCCTGCTAGACAGTCCAAAGTAGCAGCTTTCCCTTGAACATCGCCAATCTTTTCCTTAAGTTCGAGAGATTGTTCAGAAAATGCTATCGCCTTTGCTACTTCCCCTTGATTGGCATAAATTCCTGCTAGTTGGTGTAAAGTATTTGCTTTTAAAGATATGAACTCTTCATCATCTTTCGCCAAATCTAACGCTTGTTCCAGATAGTATTTTGCAGTTTTATATTCACTACGACTGCGATAGGCAACTCCCAACTCATTCAAAACCCTGATGCGAGTTTTCAAATCCCCTGGAGTTTCCTCGCGCCCATTCGAGGGAGTATATTCAATCAATAACCGTTTTAATAAATCGATCCGTTCCTGCTTTTCGGGCAACTCACAATTGCTAATCCTTTTGCTAGCATCCAGAGTTTGAGAAATAGCATCATCTCTAGTATTTACAGGAGTTTTGAACACAAAAGTTCCCGAATTCCAGGCCCAGAAATCCGGCGCATAATTAGCGACTCGCGTAATCGCATAATCCGGCAAACAAAAAATCATTGGATGCGGCACTTTAACCGGATAAGCATCTCGCACCCAATTAAAATCTACCAGCATCGGCGGATATTCCCCCGTCATCCCGATCGCATTTTCCAATCCCCGCACAATGAAAATCAACTTTTTGTCTGGTTGAACTTTGACTGTTGGCAAAACCTTCAGAATTTCATCCATCAAAAAGCGCATCTCAGGATCGGGAAAATCCCAAACCTCAAACTGCATCTCTTGACAATCGGGATGACTAATTAAAGCCTGAATAATCGCATCTCTATCCCTGGCAAAATTACAGTCGATAAATCCCAAATCAAAGGCATCGTCGGGAACAATATCGACAAACGTCAGCAATTGATCGAAAGACTCTTGATTGAGTTCAACAATCCTTTGCTGGTATATTTCAGGGATTTCCTTGAATTGATGCCAGGGCTTGTTGGAAAGCATAACTTTGTTTTACGAGTGGGTTGACATAATTCCACCGACTATTGCCGTTGTATTCCAAAACGGAAATATTGAATAATAAAGTTTGTCCGATTTCATCTTTATCAATATCTTTTTTGAGGCAAACTTGCGCTAATATGGTGTAATATTCTGCTGTAGGAGTAGACCTTTCAAAATCAAATTGCTGTTGCTTCAAAGCGTAAGTGACATCTTCTGCCAAAACTTTACTGTGTTTGCGAGTAATGGCTGTGCGAAAAGCCGATCTAGTCGTCTGCATCAATTGTCGCACATGACCGCCACTAGCTTTTGCCAAATCTAGCAACTGTTGTCGATCGTCAAATACGGCACTAACATCAACCCGTTTTTCGATCAAACTGGCAACTCCCTCTAATCTTTGCTGATTGTAATTTAAATCGCACTCACTGCGATTAAATTCATAAATATTCACCATTGGCACGATGTTGGGATTACCAAACAAATTGCTGACATTTTTATAGGAATAAATTACCGAAATCGGCACTGTATAAATAATTGTACAGTCTAGTTCTTGGAGTTGAGGAGCGTAATCAAAAAACAAATGATTGGCAACATTGGGAGGAATCCGGTCTAAGTTGTCAACAATCACCAAAAATCCTTTTTGATAGCGGTCGGGATATTTTCGTCTCAGCTTCTCAAAAGCATCTTTCAACAACAAATTAATATCTGTTTGCAAGCGGGACAAATTACGCTGAAGAGTTTCCCGAATCACCTGTTTTTGTTGACTAGAACCTTTGATTTGACCTAGCAATTTGGCTGTCAACTTATAAATAAAGGGAATTTCTGCTCCTACACTTGCTTCAGTTTCGACGCTAACGGAAGATTGAACAGTTTCTTCTGTTTCTTTAGTGACTTCTTTAAACCACGATTCAAAACGCTCTAAAAGTTTGGGGTCAAACTTCAATCGTAATTTAGTTAAATCATCAGCTACTTTGTTGATAAACAGCAAATATAAATCGGTATATTCTGCATCAAGAACATCTAGTTCCTGATCGAATTCTATGTAAATCACCCGATAGTCATTTTCCCACCGCGACTGAATGCGTTTTAACTCTGTACTTTTGCCGCATCCCCGATGCCCGGTAAACAAAATTGTGTTAAATTCTCCCGGTTCTTGAAGATCCAAATCCGTGCTAACATCCTCGATCGCCACTGTGTTGCGTACTGCGGACAAATCCACATAATATCGGGCAATATCATCGCCCGTTAGAGGCTTGACATCGCAAGCGCGGTAAGCTTCTTTGAGTGTTTTGGCGCGGTTGGGTGGGAGTGAAGTCATCGGATTGTATATTGTAGATTGTAGATGGAACCCACAGCTTATCTCGATCGCGGACGATCGGGATGTGGAGCTTTTTAACTCCTATGTTAACTCACATCTCGCACTATACTCAAGAACTAGCGATCGCTACCAACCGACCACAGAAACCGGGTTTTTTCGCGAATCCACTTCCAAAAATGATTAATAACTAAGAAATAAGCCGCCTAAAATTAGCCCGATCGCAATTAACGCCACCCAGATAAACCTATTATCTTTCGTATTAACCTGACTCAAATCTACGGGTTCTGGTACGGCGGGCTTGGGCTTAGCGTACTTGATGTCAGCGTTCGGATTGGCTTGAAAACTGATTGATTGATTTTCATCTAAAGCTGCCAAATCAGGGATTTTCACCATCCATTCAGGAGGGATAGTGAGTTTGGGAGCTTCGAGAATGAACAGCAAGCGCTTTGCTTGTTGGCGGGTTTCTTGGCGGGGATGGCGGGTGAGCTTGCGGCAAAGCTCGATCGCCCTTTCTGTATTGCCAGAGGCTTCGTAGGCTGTCACTAGCCACATCTGCACCTCACCGCCCAACCGGGAATTTCGATCGACTAAACCGGTAGCTGTTTCTAAACTCTGCACAGCTTGAGCATACCGGCCACTCTCAAAAGCTACTTGCCCAGCTTGGTACTCAGTTTGAACAATTTCTAACTTTTCTGAAGTCACGAGCACCCACCCAATTCACAAATATTACTTCCCAAATTCCCCAAACGCTAGAATTCGCTGTTGTGTTGCGACATACTGGATTCATTATCCCGTTTGGAACCCAGGAATTCTAACTGGTCTACTCTAATTACAGGCTTAGAGCGATTTGAACCGGTATTGCGGTCTTGCCAGCGCTCGAACCTCAAAGAGCCTGTTACGCCAATTTGAGAGCCTTTGCGAACGTAGTCAGCAGCAACCTGCGCTGTTTTGCCCCAGATTTCCAGATTGAACCAGTCTGGTTGATCGCTGTTCTTACTTCTGCGGTTCACTGCCAGCGTCAACTTGCACAGAACTGTACCCGACTCAAAATACTTTACGTCCGGGTCGCCGCCGACGCGGCCTACTAAATGCACAACATTAAGACTCATAAACTTTTTTGGGAATGTGGTCGATCGCTGATGTAGTTAAACAGTCCACACGCGCATTAGCCTCCAAACTGAACTTGGAACAACGCTTGTGAGGCTTCATCCTGATTGTACACCCAGTTAGCAGAACATATTGATAGTGGATGATTGGCGAGTCTGCGCTCAACCTGAGCTCGACAATGTACATTTCTGACTAGACTCAGGATGAAAAACGTAATAGAATCCACCTCGGTTACACTTTTGTAACAACATTATTGCACACAATAGTATTTTAGTTTTTGGGGGGGGTACGAATCAGTGGGTCTTCTCAATCGATTTTCGTTATCTAGAGATATGGGTATCGACCTCGGTACTGCTAACACGCTCGTTTATGTATCGGGCAAAGGTATTGTTCTGCAGGAACCTTCTGTAGTGGCGATCGACCAAGATTTAAAAATACCGCTGGCTGTTGGAGAAGAAGCAAAAAAAATGCTCGGCCGCACGCCAGGGAACGTCATAGCACTGCGCCCGCTTCGCGACGGGGTAATTGCAGACTTCGATACGGCGGAACTGATGCTGAAGACTTTTATCCGCAGGGTTCACGAAGGCCGAAGCTTAGTTTCGCCGCGGATCATTATTGGCATCCCCAGCGGTGTCACCGGAGTCGAGAGGCGTGCTGTCATTGAGGCGGCGACTCAGGCCGGTGCTAGAGAAGTACGGTTAATTGATGAACCCATCGCTGCGGCGATCGGGGCTGGACTGCCTGTTGCTGAGGCGACTGGCAATATGATTATAGATATAGGCGGAGGTACGACGGAAGTTGCGGTTTTGAGTTTGCAAGGTACGGTGATCAGTGAGTCTGTGCGGGTAGCCGGCGACGAACTCAATGAGGCGATCGTCCAATACATGAAAAAAGTTCACAATTTGGTCATCGGCGAACGCACTGCTGAAGAAATTAAGATTCAGGTTGGTTCTGCATATCCAACTCCAGAGGATGACGATGTAATGATGGAAGTGCGGGGCTTGCACTTACTGTCGGGTTTGCCGCGAACTGTTACTATCAAAGGCCCAGAAATTCGCGAAAGTATGTCGGAACCGCTTTCAGTAATTGTGGAAGCTGTCAAGCGTACTTTGGAACGCACCCCGCCGGAATTAGCAGCAGATATTATTGACAGGGGAATTATGCTGGCTGGTGGTGGCGCGCTGATGAAAGGTTTAGATACTCTGATCAGTCACGAAACAGGAATTGTCACTCACGTGGCAGCCGATCCGCTGTGCTGCGTGGTTTTGGGAACTGGTAGAGTATTGGAAAACAAACAGTTGGAACGGGTTTTCAGCGGGCAGTCGTCGCGTAATATGTAGTTAACAAATTTGGGATTGTGGATTTAGAAATAAATACGGCTGCAATCTCAAATCTAAAATCCTGACTTAACAATTTTAGATTAGTGAAATTATGCTAAAAAATACATTCCGAAAGTGGTGGGATCTGCGGCTGCAAATTGCTCTTCTAGGTTTCGCTGTAACTGCCGCTTGGGGAGTTCGACAAACACAAGGTGCGGCCGTATTTGAAGTTTACAATTGGGTGACTCGTCCGTTTCACGCCAACGGATCAGCGCAAGAGGAACTCATCTCGGCGCGCACTCAAGAATTGCAAGCGCAGGTATTAGAATTAGACAATCAAAATCAGAAGCTAAAAGAGCTTTTAGGTTACGTTTCGGCTAAGAAACCAGCAGGGATTGTGGCTCCTATTGTCGGCCGCAGTGCGGGCCACTGGTGGCAGCAAGTAACCTTGGGGCGCGGCAGTAACGATGGCATCAAAACAGATTTTACTGTGATGGGCCCCGGCGGTTTGGTAGGCAGAGTTGTCAGCGTTACTCCTAATACTAGCTTGGTGCTGTTAGTCAGCGACGCTACGAGTCAATTGGGTGTGGGAATTACCCGCAGTCGCCAGATGGGTTTTATGCGCGGGAAAGGCGGAAATCAGGCTGTGATGGAGTTTTTTGATAATGTTCCCAATGTCAAGCCTGGGGATGTGGTTTCAACTTCTTCTTACAGTCAGTTGTTCCCTCCTGGTTTGCCTGTGGGAAAAGTGGTTTCGGTGGATATGAATAAAACTCCGGCTCCCGAAGCTGTGGTTGAGTTCTCTGCACCGATGAATGCTCTGGAGTGGGCGGTGGTTTACCCGCACTCTAAGCAAGCCGAATCGAAGGATTCGCCGAGTCAATCTTCAGCAGCATCTGAGGGATCACAGCAACAATGAAAGCTTTATCTCGGATGTCTTCGCGATCGCGCCAATTTCTCAACTTCGCAGTTACATTTCTATCTGTGATGCTGTGCATACTGATATTGCCTACTCGGCTGCCGGGAATGGAATTGCTGGGAATTGGGCCTAACTGGCTGTTAATTTGGTTGGTAGCTTGGAGTATTAAGCGGAAACGTACAGTTTGGGGATCTGCTAGCATGGGCTTGGTTTTGGGGTTTCTTCAAGATGCGATGACGGCTCCTCATCCCAGCCACGCTGTGAGTCTAGTAGTTGTAGGAGTCCTAACAGTTGTTTTGCAGAAAACCTGGTCGATTCCGGTAGATATTGTTGAGAGAGATCCGATTCCGATCGCATTAATTGTGTTTGGGATGGCGGTGGTAGCGGAAACGGTGATGGGGCTGCAATTTTTTTCTATGGGCGATCGGGCTTTACTGGAAATTTGGAGCTATCACCAGCGAGTGGCTTTGTGTTCTGCTATTCTTAGCAGTCTTTGGGCTCCGGTGATTTATTTTCCGCTCAATCGCTTGTGGGAAATGACCAGGAATTTAGAAAAATCTTAGTCATTAGTCATTAGTCATTAGTCATTAGTCATTAGACCTCTCCAACAAATAAACTATCATGCGATCGCTTGTGCTGTGATTTCTCCACTCTTGCCATCGGGATGGAAGCGATATATCAGTACACGGTCGGCTTCCAGAGTATTTAGAATCTCTTCTACGGAGGTGCTAAAGATGTCTTTTGAGTTGAGAGATTGACGAATGCGAGAAGTAAAGTTGGCGTTGCTGAATAGCGGTATGAATTATTGAGGAACCGGAACATCCCAGAATTTCAGATAATGTAGTAACAATCTAATTGAGTGTCTCAGTAGTTATTCTGATTTGGAATAGCACAGTGTCTGGCGATGCAGTCGAGCAAGGTAGTGTCTAAGCCCTGGGGGGGTGACAACCCGCCTGAAACCAAGAGTGGATAAAGGGTGGGCTGATTTGTGGTAAAAAAAGATAGGCAGCCTGTGTTGTTACACGCTAGCCTATCTCAAAAAATATGTTACCAACATTTTATCAGACCCACTTACAAAAACAACTGACCCAGACCCAATTTATTCTACTCACAATCTTGCTCTCTTTGATACAATCCGAGAAACAAGTGAGATTAGAACGGCTCGCACTCCTTATTTCCCTATCCAATTACAACTGAAAGTCGGCGTCGCAAATTGCAGAGATTTTTGGAAATACCTCAATTAACGATCGTACGCTCTTTGGTTTCCCTTAATCACTTATTGGTTAACAACTTATTGCTCTGTGGGACAAACCCTATCAGTTTCGATAGAGCGGACTCAATGGGGCTGTATCAATCTTTTGACGATCGCCCTCATCTGGCAGAAAAGAGCCATCTCCTTATACTGGTGTTTGTTACCCAAATAGTACCAGGAACTTCGTTATATTTTCAAGGAGTGAGGGTCAGAAAACTAGGCTAGTAGCAGGATTTGAGATTGCTTGTAAATGGAAACGAAAATATAGCAATCCCAAACCAAATGTGAGAAACTAGAGAGGTAATAAATCTTAGTCAGATGCTGTATGAAACCACCCTGCATATCATAGGGAGTTAGGATGGGTAACTTTCTGGCTTAGGCATTCATCGATATCTTGTGAAAAGTCAAGTTGATCCGAGAAAGGATTTATATCCGGTAACTCATCTTCCAGCAGACGCAGACGGGGATAAAAGTAGGCAATGAAGGTGACAAAGATGCTAAATATACCCATGATGACATACATCAAACCAATACCGCGACCATGCCCAACACCAATAATTTGCCCAATGCTAGCTGCTCCCAACCCATCAGCAGCCATCAACGGTTCAAAAACTTGGTCGGCTAGTGGCCCTGATATCAGATAAGAAAGCGGCAGAAAACCCTGAGTCATCGTGGTACGGAATGCAAAGACCCTTCCCTGTACCTCTGGAGCAACTTTCTTTTGGAAGATGACTTGGATTGCACCATTAACGATTGGGAGTATAAAAAATATAAAGAAATTAGAGATAGTAAACAGAATCGGACTAGGACGCAAGCCAGCTAACACATAGAATAAACCAAAAAAAAGCATCGAGATAAATATGATATTTATCTGGCGCTGTAGTCCTCCCCACAAACTCATAATAAAACTACCGACTAACATCCCAGAGCTAGCAATAGAAGAGATTGTCCCCAGACTTTGAACGGAAGTGAACGAAAGTACCAGAGGTGTAGTTAGAGCTTCATCGAAACCGATGAGGAAGTTACTGATAGCAATAAATATGACTAACCCAATCAGTCCAGGTCGCTCAATTAAATAATTCCATCCAAAAGACACTTCTTTCCAGAATGAAGAGAATAACCCTACTTCTTCATTAGCTTCTTTGGTCTGAACTTCAGGGAACTTAACCAGTAGCAAACAAACCAGGGCAAAGCACAAAGTTGTCAGATCAATGATAATAACTCCCGGAATTTGGACAGTTGCCAGCAGTGCAGTTGCCAGCACTGGCGAGAGAATTTCCGCAATAGCCAACCTAATCTGCGTCATCGAACTAGCACGACCAAGTTGTTCTTTAGACACCAGTAATGTAGTGGCTGAAGAATAGGCGAGGGACTGAAAGGCACTGAAGCCGGAGCTAATAGCACTAATTAGGCACAGACTCCAGGCTTCTAGGTTGCCATTCATAAATAACCAGGCAATGGTTAAGGTACACAGACCAGCGCAGAAGTCACTAATAATCATGATCCAGCGACGACTCCAGCGATCGACAAACACTCCAGCAATGGGGGAGATAATAATCGCAGGTAAGGTCGTTGATAGAATCAGGAGAGTGAACTGGGTGTTTGAGTTAGTATGCTGATAAATCCAAATACTCAGAGCAAAACTGGTCATGCGAGAGCCAACCAGAGATAGCACCTGACCAATCCAGATCAAGATAAAAACACTCATGCTTTGAATCATAGATACCGGAGGATAAAAGAAAGGTTTGCCCTCAAATTATGCAAATTCAGAAACCGGGCTGGTTGGATGTTGGACAAGCTTCTCTAGAATTTCCTGGTAATTGCTAAACAGAAACTCAATGGTTTCATTTGTAAATAGCTCTGTGCTGTACAAGACTTTAATTTCAATGGTTGGGTTATTTACAGAAGGTGAAGAAACATAAATTTCTAGAGCATTTTCCTGAGACCACAAGCGGTGATCGCGCTTAATTGATACAAAGTCTACATCTAACATCCAGTCATGCCAATTTTGTGCGGGTAGCATGGTCACGGCTGCTGAGAGGTTAAGTGGTTGTTTGCTAGTGATAGCATTAATGACTTTTCGATCAGAAATTTCTCTATTGTTGATTGCTTCTGTGAAAGTTTCTTTCACCTGCTCAAAAAGAGCAAGTCCCGTTTGCTCAGATGAGATATGCGATCGCAAAATTACGTCGTTGATAAAGCAACCGAGCATTTTTTCGGTTTCTACTGTGCTACGATTACCAACTGTTGCCATGACTAAAATGTCATTTTTACCAGTGTACTTGAACAAAAGTATCTTCAGAGCAGTCAGAATGATGACAAAGATGGTGACTCCTTGAGAACGGCTGAGGGTTTCGATTGATGCCACAAGACTGGCTGGCAGAACTACAGAATAAATAGATGCGCTTCTACTGTTACAAAGCTGTGGTTGATTGCTTGACACCACATCAGATGCTAGTGAAGGATTAGTCAGTTTTTGCAGCCAATAAACAAGTTGCTGTTCTATTACCTTTTCATTAAAGTATTTCCTGTGCCAGAGGGTAAAATCTGCGTACTGAACAGGTAATTCGGGTAGGGGTGAAGGTAAACCGTTGGCAAAAGCTTTATAGAGTATTCCTAACTCCTCCAACAAGAGTCCAAATGACCACCCATCAGTGATGATATGGTGCATATTTAGTGTCAACCAATGCTCCTGTTGAGCTAATCGCAGCAAGGTTGTTTTGATCAGAGGACCCGCAGCTAGATTAAAATGGTGCTGATATTCCAGAGCAGCAAGTTTTTCGGCTTCAGATGTTCGCTCTCTGTGAGGTAGGTTTTGTAAGTCTACGATCTTCAACGGTATGGTTAGGGACGGGGTAATGATTTGTACGGGTTGACCTTCTACCACAGTAAAGGTAGTACGTAATATTTCATGACGGCGAATAATCTCATTGAAGCTAGACTCCAACACGCTTGCAGAGAGGGAGCCAGTGAAACGTAAAACAAAAAAGCTGTTGTAGGCGAAACTTTCAGGAGCTAATTGTTGTAAATACAATATAGGCTCTTGTGCAAAAGATAGTGGTATATATGTATCTCGTACTTGAGGGAGAAGAGGTGGTAAGGTGTTCGATGTCATACCACTTGCACTCTGCTCCTGTACCTCAAGCTGATGAGCAGTTATCACTTGACTAAGTGCAGCTATAGTAGGTGCTTCAAATAGAGAGCGCAGAGGAAGTTCGATCGCAAAACTTTCTCGAATGCGAGATATTACAGATGTTATCAGGAGAGAGTGTCCCCCCAATTCAAAGAAGTTATCATGGATGCCTACCTGCTGACGATGTAACACTGTACACCAGATTTCGGCTAATTGTTCTTCAAGCCAATTACGAGGTGCGACAAAAGCGGCTTCTAGTTCTGAATTTGTTGTCTCTGGCTTTGGCAGAGTTTGCCGATCCACTTTACCATTAGGAGTCAGGGGTAAGGCTTTGAGCGTCACAAAAGCCGCTGGTATCATATATTCAGGCAGGTGTTCTTTCAGAAACTGACGCAATTTACTACTGGTCAATGTTTCTGTTTCACTCACAATATAAGCCATTAAATATTTATTTCCTGGATCGTCTTCCCGGACAATTACCACCGCTTGCTGAACTTGGGGATGTTGGCTCAGTGCCGTTTCAATTTCTCCTGGTTCAATGCGAAACCCGCGAATTTTAACTTGGTGATCAATGCGTCCCAGAAATTCAACATTTCCATCTGGTAAAAAGCGTGCCAAGTCTCCAGTTTTATAAAGTCGCTCATCTTCCACAAAAGGGTTAGCAATAAATCGCTCAGATGTTAAGTCTGGACGATTGAAATACCCTCTGGCTAAACCTGCACCACCAAGGTAAAGTTCTCCTGATACACCAATAGGTACAGGTTGCAAATAGCGATCGAGAATATAGCTTTGGGTATTGGCGATCGCTCGACCAATAGGAACTGTTTCTGCTTTTGGTTCTATGTGCTGGATATGATACCAGGTGGAAAAAGTTGTATTCTCGGTAGGACCGTAAACGTGTAACAACTTTTGGGGCGCACCTGCTGCTAACAACTGTCGCACCCGCCGGGTGTCAACAGCTTCACCACCAAATAATAAGTAGCGTAGGGATGCAAATGCTAACGGCACTT
The DNA here is from genome assembly GCF_036700445.1 of Microcoleus sp. T3_B1. Taxonomy (NCBI): domain Bacteria; kingdom Bacillati; phylum Cyanobacteriota; class Cyanophyceae; order Oscillatoriales; family Microcoleaceae; genus Microcoleus; species Microcoleus sp. T3_B1. The sequence goes on along the minus strand of NZ_JAUBOX010000056.1, from coordinate 37,391 downwards.
CTTGAATCATTTGGTTAAACAGTGCCGTAGTGATAAATAGGGTTGTAACTCCCTGAGTTTGTAAGCTGCTGGCAAAATCTCGCGGTGAGAGGACTGTTTCTCTTTCCAACATCGCTACTTTTGCACCATTGAGTAATGCTCCCCAAATTTCAAAGGTAGCAGCGTCAAAGGAGGTATTAGAAGCTTGGGCGATGACATCTTTTGGTTGTAAATCTATATAGTCCGTATTTCGTATTAATCGCACCACCCCGCGATGAGGAACCATCACACCTTTAGGTTGACCTGTTGACCCTGATGTGTATATGACATAAGCCAAATTATCGGCGGTGGTATTACACTTTAAGTTCTGCTGGCTCTCTTGGCAAATTACAGACCAGTCGCTATCTATACAAATCTGCTCAACAGTGGTCAGTTGTCCCCATAGCTGCTGTTCTGTCAACAGTAAAAAGGCTTGTGCATCTTGGAGCATAAACGCCAAGCGCTCGCTGGGATAGGTGGGATCTAGAGGTAAATAAGCACCACCAGCTTTGAGAATCCCTAGCATGGCTACGATTGTATTAGGCGATCGCTCTAAACAAATTCCCACCAAAGTTTCTTCACCCACACCCAGCTTTTGCAAATAATGTGCCAGTTGATTGGCTCGATGATTTAACTCCCGATAGGTGAGTTGTTGATTTTTGAATCCTACCGCTACCGCATTAGGCGTTTTTTCTACTTGCTCCTCAAATAATTGATGGATACATTGATGAGGATAATTAGTTTGGGTCTGATTCCATTCAATTAGTAATTCATGCTGTTCTGCTGCTGTTAGTAATGGTAATTGCCCCACGCACTCGTCTGGATTGGTAGCGATCGCCTCTACCAAGGTTTGAAAATGCTCTGCCATCCGTGCAATGGTGCCAGCATCAAACAAGTTGGCATTATATTCAAATGCCCCCCTGAGTTCTGAGTCTATTTCCTGCATCGACAGGGTTAAATCAAAAGTCGCACCTGCGGTCGGTCTGTCTAATTCGATCTGCGTTACACTCAAACCGGGCAATTCCAGTTTTTCCACTGGGGAGTTTTGCAATACGAACATCACCTGGAATAGCGGACTGTGGCTGAGGAGACGTTGTGGTTGCAGAAATTCAACCAGTCGATCGAAAGGTACATCTTGGTGAGAGTAAGCATTGAGCGCAACCTGTCGCACCTGAGCTAGAAGTTCTCTAAATGTGGGGTTGTTCTCTAAGCCGGTGCGTAAAACCAGAGTGTTGACAAAAAAACCAATTAATGACTCAAGGGCTGGACGGTTGCGGTTAGTAATAGGAGAGCCGATGACAATATCTTCCTGACCAGTGTAGCGATAAAGCAACGTCGCAAAAGCCGCTTGGAGAGTCATAAATAGCGAAGCACCTGACTTCTGACTTAGGGTTTTCAGCTTGCTAGTCAGGTCATAACCCAACTTAAACCTCTCGATGCTGCTACGAAATGTCTGGATAGCAGAACGCGGTCGGTCTGTTGGTAGTTTTATTACAGGTGGAGCATCTGCTAATTGTTGTTTCCAGTAGTTTAGCTGGGTGGTGATAATATCATTTTGCTGCCACTGACGTTGCCAGTAAGCGTAATCTGCATATTGAATCGGCAAATCTGGTAAGGGAGAAGCGGTATAAAAATTAGACAATTCTTTAAAGAAAATTCCCACTGACCAAGCATCAGAGATAATATGGTGCATTGTCACCAGCAACACATGGGACTCTGACTCTATGCAAATGAGTTTGACTCTTAATAAAGGTGCAGTGCTTAAATCAAAAGGTTTTGTATATTCTGCGGTAATTAATCTTTGTAATTCAGTCAGTCGCTCAACTTCTGGTAATTCTTGTAAGTCCACTAATGGTAAAGTAAATGGTAGAGTTGCAGCAATAAATTGCACTGGTTTTTCATCTACCATGCCAAAGGAAGTACGCAGGGTTTCATGGCGTTGAATAATTGACTCTATACCTTGTTGGAGTGCTGTTAAATTCAGCCGACCAACTAAACGCAACGCTCTGGCAATATTATAGGCAGCATTTGCCCCTTCCATTTGGTCGAGAAACCAAAATCGCTGCTGAATCAAAGATAAAGGTAATTCAACAGAACGGTCAAGTGACTCTAATATTGGTAAGGTTTGATTTTGCTGGTTGTGATAATAGGAAGCTTCAATATGTTCGCTTAAACTGGCTACAGTAAGCGATTCAAATAAAACGCTGACCGATAATTCCACAGATAAGGCTTCGCGCAATCTAGATATAACTAAACTGGCAAGCAGGGAATGTCCTCCCAATTCCAAAAAATTATCATAAATACCTACTTTTTGCAGTCGTAAAACTTCCGCCCAAATGTTAGCTATAACTTGTTCTTTTGGGGTACGGGGTGCAACAAAGTTACGAATCTCAGCAGATATATTTGGTGCAGGTAAACTGTTGCGGTCTAATTTGCCGTTGGGTAATACTGACAGTTTCTCCATCAGCACAAAGGCATTAGGAACCATATAATCTGGTAGTTTTTGCTCTAAAAAACTGCGGATTTCTCCCCAATTAAAGGCTTGATTGTTAGCTACAATATAGGCTACTAGGCGCTGGTCTCCTGGGATATCTTCTCTTACAGTGACTATACCTTCCCGGATATTAGGATGAAATTTCAATACTGATTCGATTTCTTCCAGTTCAACTCGCATCCCCCGGATATTTACCTGCAGGTCGATACGACCAAGAATTTCTAAAGTACCGTCGCTTGAGTAGCGAGCTACATCACCAGTTTTAAAAAGTCGCTGTTGTGGATTAAAGGGATTAGAGATAAAATTTTCTGCATTGGCTTGAGTCCGGTGAAGATAGCCACGAGCTAAGGTAGAACCTGCAACATATACTTCACCAGATTCATTAGTTTTTACTGGTTCAAGATGGGAATTGAGTACATAAACCTGCTGAATGTTTTCCAGAGGATGACCGACTGGGACATATCCCTCTTCCAGGTTGCAGTCCTCTGGAATGGGATAAAAACCATGTCCAATAGTTTCTGTTTGACCTAAAACATTAAAAAAGCGGGGTGGTGTTTTAAAGAGGTTGCGTAACTTTTTAATTAATTGATAGGGTAGTAATTCGCCACCAAATACTATTAATCTTAATTTTGATTCGCTTAATGCTTCAGTATATTTTATATCTAAGCTTTCTAAAGCCATCAGTCCATAACGCCACACGGAAGGTACACCATCAGAGATAGTGACACCCTGTGTTTGGATTAATTCAAATAGGCTCAGGGGAGTTCTAGTTTGTTCACGGGTGGCAATGATACTTGTAGCACCTTGGGATAAAGGCAAGAATAATTGTCTGACTGAGGCAGTAAAAGAGAAAGAAGCTGTGTGGAGATAAACATCATTGCTATTAACTGGTAATATTTTAGCGATCGCTTGCAAATAATATCCAACACTGGCGTGGGGCATTTGTACTCCTTTTGGCTTGCCAGTAGAGCCAGAAGTATATATTAAGTAAGCGAGATTTTCTGGTGTCACATCACACACTGGATTCTCTTGGCTTTGTTGCTCAATTTTCTGCCAGTCTGCATCAAGACAAATCACTGAAGCGGTAATAACAGGTAGTATCTCTATCCACTCTGTCTTAGTTAAAACCACTTTTAAGTTAGTATCCTCTAACATAAATGCCAGACGTTCTTGGGGATAAGCAGGGTCTAAAGGAACGTAAGCTCCACCCGCTTTAAGGATACCGAGAATTCCTATAATTACTTCAATAGAGCGCTCTACGCATAGACCCACCAATACCTCTGATCTTACCCCCATCACTTGCAAGTGATGTGCCAATTGATTAGCTTTTGCATTCAATTCTCTGTAGGTCAATTGCTGGTTTTTAAATACGACTGCTACTGCATTAGGTGTTTTTTCTACCTGGTCTGCAAATACCTGATGAATACACTTGTTTTGAGAATATTTCATTTCTGTTGTTAGATGTGAATCTTGATTAAAGACAGTGGTCTGATGGCGTGAATCTAAGGGTTCTTTGTTCATATTAACTGCTATAAAATGACGGCAATAACTATTTTTTAGTAGCGCGAATCCATTACTATTATACTTAACCACCTATAGCTGTTCTCAATTAAGTAAATGCCAGATGGGAAAATATCAACAGTGAGTTAAAAGGCATTTACATCAGACTGACTTTTTGCTGATTCCCTGCCTAATTGCTCTCAAAGGCTGTAAAAATATATTGGTGACACTATTAAACAAATTTGATTCTCCATTGGCTAAACCAAAGCTCAATTTTTCATAGTTGCTTGGCACGTATAAACTGCAAAACATCAAGTCCCAAAATGCGAAAATATAACTAAAGTTTTTATCATAATGTTTGGGGTCTACACTATGATGAATTTGGTGTTGTGCTGGACTGATGAAAATATGACTGAGCCACTGAGGATAAGCTAACCAGATATGAGAATGACGCAAGTTATATCCTGCTAAATAAAAGATAAAAATCTCAAAGCTGACTCCATAAACTAATAGCTCTTTCATCGCGTTCCCAAATAAGTACATCCAGATGCCCGCTCCGAAATTAGTGATTGTAACAATCGTTATTGTACCTAAAAACAGCTCGAATGGATGAATGCGATATACCGTCAATGGTGTGATGACTTCGGCTGAATGATGTACTTTATGGAATTCCCACAAAATAGGAATTTTATGAGCCAGATAATGGTAGAAAAAATTAGCAAAGTCACCTAATAATGCTAAAAAAATGCTGAATATGATATGCTGCCATAATTGGGGAATCGTGACGACAAAAGGTGTGGTGATGCCCGTAATTTGGATCAAAATTTGGCAAGTTATATCGGCAACATTTGCTACAAATAGTGTTGTTGGCACTACGAAAAATATCTCGAACAAGGAAATACAAAAAAAATATTTGTATTGAGTAATAGATGAGGGATGTAAATAAACTTCTTTAGGTAAAAGGTATTCTAGTAAATTTTTCTGTTTGTCCCGATTTGCTGAACCAAATATATATAGTATTGTCGCCAGTAAAACACTTGAAAGCACATACAACCAATAAATTCGAGATGATGCCAGAAATGGTATTTGAAATGGATACAAAAGACTGTTGAATATTTCCTTCATTTTTGCTGTGTTGCCAAAATTTGACTTAGAGACAATGTATGTACTTACTTAAAAAGTGGGCGTTGCTTAATACAGGTATGAATTGAAGAGTTCGGAATTGCCACAAGCCAAGTAGGGTGGGTTTTGTAACTTTAAGCAAAAAGTTGGTTCATACCGTTAATCAGCAACGCCGGACGGTCTTATTGGTCTATGACGTTCCGCTACGCCCTCGTCCCAAGGGGACACAGGCAAGGGACGCTATCGAGGTTTCTCGTCTCAAAAATATCAATTTTGCACCCTGAAAAGCTTACTACATATTGCATCTACACACCTCAACGGAATTATGGGGTTTTCAAGGTTTGGGCTAGGTGTGTAGATGAGCATCAACACATTTGAGAGAATCATATATTACTTTACCTGTAACTGTCAAGATTTTGTCAAAACCTTTAATTGTTGTGAGCGGGAATATTGTCATTCTACTATTACTTGTTGGCCAGAACCTAATAAGTGATGAACGGCAATAATCAAGTCGCTGAGAATGAAATTAGGCTGGTGCTTTTGCAGTTGATAGCGGCTGCGAATTCCGCAGGTAACGGCAATTGTAGGTATTCCTAATGCTTTTCCTGCGAGGATGTCTGCTTCTGTATCTCCGATCATCCAAGCCGAACCCAGCGATGACTCAAATTCTTCTGCAACTTCAGCCAACAATTCAGTTTTTAAGGCTGTATAGTTGTGATAGGCGGCATCCGCCATCTGACTGCCGCGAATGCTGGTAAACAGTCTGGCTAAACCGTAATTTTGTAACAGTTGAACGGCTTGATTTCTCGGCCGCAGGGTGACTAAAATCAGCCGCACGCCGCGGGAGTGCAGAAGTCCGATCGCCCATTGCACTCCCGGCTGGATGCGATCTAAGTGCAACAAGTCTGGCTGATTGACAATCCGACTCACGCATCCTAGAAAAGCGTTAATTTCTTCTCCCGACAAGCCGGAACTTTTGGCTATTTCAGCATCGGGCACTCGGTTTTGCTTCATCTGCCAAAACTGCTGTTTGCTGAGGATTTGAAGGTTGAGGTTGATTCCCCGATCGAGATAAGCTGCTTGAGTATCGGCCAATCCCTGTTGATATGTGGCATAGTAGCGATCGGACACATCGACTATGGGCCCGTCTAAATCGCAAAATACCGTCATCCGGGGGGAGGGATCAGCCTCTGATGATAGCTTGTACTGAAGGTTTTCGGAGTCTTGGGCGACTGCAGTTAACATAAAACGTTAAGTAAATCTAGGGAGTTATACATTTCTTGACTGTAGCAAAAAATCTATAAGTTATAATACATAAATTTTAATGTTTTTATAAAAAAAACCTATGATTTTTTTGAGCATGGGGTTCAATAAGGGCGATCGAGCCTGCCCGTGGATAAATTCAAGGGAAAAAGTGATTTTTGTGGCTGTTGATATGTGCTTTAGCCATTAAAGTTTAGAATTAAGTTTTTACTCTTCTGTAATTTACCCATGCTCAAACAAAGCGATTTTGTTAGGAATTCGGACACTAATCGAGTAGAGGTGCTGTCCGAAGCACTGCCTTACATTCAACACTTTGCCGGTCGCACCATTGTGGTCAAATATGGCGGTGCGGCGATGAAAGATAGCAATCTCAAAGACAAGGTGGTTCGGGATATTGTGCTGCTAGCTTGCGTGGGGATGCGTCCGGTTGTGGTTCACGGCGGCGGCCCGGAAATTAATATTTGGCTCGAAAAATTGGGAATTGAGCCGCAATTTAAGGATGGTTTGAGAGTGACTGATGCGGCGACGATGGAAGTTGTAGAAATGGTTTTGGTGGGTAAAGTAAATAAGGAAATTGTTTCGTTAATCAACCAAGCTGGCGGCAAAGCAGTGGGATTGTGCGGCAAGGATGCCAATCTGATTCAAGCTCGTCCAGATGGCCGGGAAGGAATTGGGTTTGTGGGTGAAGTCAGCGGCGTGAAAATCCAGATTTTGGAGTCTTTGGTGAACAGCGGTTATATTCCGGTGGTGTCGAGCGTGGCAGCCGATGAAAACGGTCAATCTTACAACATTAATGCTGACACAGTGGCTGGGGAAATTGCGGCTGGTTTGGGAGCAGAAAAGTTGATTTTGATGACTGATACGGCGGGAATTTTGGAGGATTATCACAAGCCGGATAGTCTGATTGCTAAGTTAGATATTCAGGAAGCTAGACAGTTGGTTGAGTCGGGAGTCGTGTCTGGGGGGATGATTCCGAAAGTTAATTGTTGTGTGCGGAGTTTGGCTCAGGGTGTGAAGGGTGCTCACATTATTGACGGTCGAATTCCTCACGCTTTGCTGCAAGAAATATTTACGGATGCGGGGATTGGGTCGATGATTGTGGCTTCTGAGTTTAGCAGCGCGAACTTAAGGCCTAAGTAAGGCCTATATCCTAGCGTGGGGCGGGTGCGTGAAATGGGTAAACTCGCTGCGATTGCGTATATCCTAACTAAACCTGCCCCTAAAAACCTTGAGAAGGTACTTCTGGGGAATTACTTCAACTAATTCTAACCGTTGTTGGATTTCAGCTTTTGTTAAACTATGATCAAACACTTTAGAGTTTTGGATTCTGTTGCGATTCTCAAGCCGATTTCAAATACGCGATTAGCGCTAGTGGAACCCGAATACGCATCTATTTCTAGTTTGCCAGTTGGACTTGTGGGAACTATTATTGAAGTGTATGATACGGAAAAGGAATGTCAGTATTTAGTGGAGTTTGCTGATAGTCAAGGAAGTGAATATGCTATGGCTATGTTGAAAGCTGATGAAATTTTAGTTCTGCAATATGAACTTGCAGTTGCTTAGTAATGTGAGGAGAAGAGAAGTTAGATAAGGGCGATCGCACTTTTGGAAGGAAAGGGCGATCGCCTTTTAGTTTGGTACTTAAATCGCGCCATCATTTAACGCAATACGGTTCAGTTAAGCTCGATCCCTCCTAGCCTAGGGCGGGCACGGGGAGTAGGGGTAGCACCGCCCCTACGAAGGGGAGTAGGGGGTGGGACAAGAACTTATTCAAAGTCCCCCTTCTTAAGGGGGATTTAGGGGGATCTCCGAGGAATAAATAGTTTTAACTGAACCTTATTGTCATTTAACGTGCAGTTTCAGCTTGAATTTCTCGAATAATAGTTGATATTTCTTCGGCTGACTCCAGGTGTCTAGCCAAAACTTGAGCAGTTTTGTCCAGCAAGCGTTCTGAAAAGACTTTAGCTAAGTCTTCCCGTAAGCCTTGCCCTATATAAAACTTAAGCAATGCTTCTACAGACATATCTCGATTAGCCGCTATTTTCTGAAGTGATGCTAAAGTATCTATTGGAATGTTTAGCGAGACTCTTTCCGCTGTACGAGGTCGCAATTGCAATTTTATTTCTTCTTCAGAATTGTTCATATAATTTCCTTTCAGTGCGGGTAGCAGGACGGGAAGAAATGATGCGTATTCGCAAGCTGCGTTCTACATAAACAACCAGTAATAGGCGTTGAGTGCGGGAGTAACCCAGGATAAAGTTACGCTGTTCGTCATTAGCCGTTGCATCTCCCTCCTGATAGAATGGATCGAAGAAAACTTCTGCGGCTTCTTCAAAGCTAACGCCATGCTTTTCTAGGTTAATCTGGAATTTGTGTGTGTCCCATTCAAACTCAACGCCTTGCAGTCTGTACACACTATCCAGGCTTCGATATTAACATTCTTTAAATAAGAGCGATCGCACTTTTTCAAAATCTGACAAATCGCGAGCATAATCAAGACAAGCATCTATCTGTTCTTTGAGTAGATCGGGAAACTCGTCGATAATTTGTTCGACAGTATTATTTGATGCTAAATAACCTAAAATCAGAGTAACGGGAATTCTAGTGGCTTTGATTCTTGGTTTACCTCGCAGTACGTCGGGGGTACTAACGATATGTTCTCTCCAGTTTACGGGCATAACTTGTCCTTTCTGAATCTGATAAGTTATATTTTAACTTAGGGATGGCGATCGCCATTGGAGATTGGGGATAAGAGAGGGGCGATCGCAGAACCGATCGATGAGAAAGAGGAAAAGGCGAGCGCGCTGAATTTGTTGGTGTTAATATGAAAGAGGTTAAACATTACTGATTAAGAGCCTTTAACTAAGATGTCTAAGGAATCAGTCATCACAGAACATATCGAAATTACACCTGGCGTACTTGGTGGTAAGCCACGCATTGCGGGCCATCGAATTGCTGTAGCACACATCGCCGAAATGTATCTGAAAATGGGAATTTCTGTAGAAGAAATCGCCGGCAAGTATGACTTACCACTTGCCTCAGTTCATGCTGCAATGACCTACTATTACGATCATCGAGAAGAAATTGATCGTCGCACGGCTGAAAGTCGAGCTATTGTCGAAGAATTAAAGCGCAATAGTCCACCATCTCCGTTACAAGAAAAATTGAGGGCAATTAGAGGTGAGTGAGCAAATTCGTTTTCATTTAGACGAACATATTGACTCTAACATTGCGCGCGGTTTGCGTCGTTACGGGATAGATGTTACAACAACAGTTGATGCAGGATTGCGTACTAAAAGCGATGAGTCACACCTGGCATTTATTCGGGAACAGCAGCGCGTGATAGTAACTCACGATGACGATTTTTTAATTATGGCAAGCGATACCACAGATTATCCGGGGATTGTCTATTGTCCTCCTAATTCTCGTTCTGTGGGCGAGATTATCCGTAGTTTGATTTTAATTTATGAAGTGTAGGCGCATGAAGAAATGATCGGGAGGATTGAATATATTTGACATCATTGTAAGCCGATCGCACTTTCGGGCAAAAAGGACGATCGTACTTTAAAAAAGCAACAATTGCGCTACGCCCAAGACATTATTAGACTGCTTTGAGGTATTGCGTTACAGGCTTCAAATCGATGTCATCGTTGTCAGTCAGTATTTTAAATAAATGACGTAGGATGCCGGCTGCAATCAAAACTTCCAAATCGCGATCGAGCTTTGACGAGTCCTCATAAAGACTTGCCTGACTTACGCAAGCTAAACAGGCTTTTCATTCTCCCGCGAACTCAATGCAGAAAGCGATCGCTCATTGATAGAGTTTCAGTGCTACACTAAAATTACAGCATTGTTCGGTGGCAATTACGTGATACCCTACTTGCACGAAGAAAATATATGGTAACTACGCTCGAAATTGACCAAACTCTCCTTCAAGAAGCCCTTGATTTGAGTAACCATCCAACACCTACTACATTAATCGAAGCAGCTTTACGCGAGTACATTCAACGTCGCAAACAACTAAAAGTAATGGAATTGTTTGGTACTATTGACTACGATAATGAAAATTAGGTGATGTTAAAGTGTCATCAACAAAACCGAGTTTTAGGGTAAGTTATAATCAAGATCGATGTGTCCGGTTAATTTATCATGACTACACAATCTGCTTCGCGTTATGTCGCACGTCACCCTGAAATCTTGCAAGGGGAACCAATTATCGCAGGAACGAGAACTTCCGTTCGTGCGATCGTGGAGTTGTGGCGTTTGGGTATCACTCCTGAAGAAATCCCGATGCACTTACCTCATCTGAAATTAGCTCAAATTTTTGACGCACTGAGCTTTTATTTGGATAACCAAGAAGAAATAAATACTTATATTGAGCGGAATCGAATTCCTGAAGAATTGATTCATCCTGCTGTAAAAGCTGCCATGAAAAAACCGTGAAACTATTTGCAACTATTCATACAGATGAAGATGTTTCTAGGCAGGTAGCTACTTTGCTTCGGGCTAGGGGTTTTGATGTGACGACAACGAGCGAACAGGGAATGTTGAGTCAATTTGATACCCAACAATTGGCTTATGCTGCATCTGTAGATCGATGTTTGCTGACTCATGATCGCGTGGATTTTGAGCGATTACACCTAGAATATATGACAGAAGGACGGGAACATTCTGGGATTATTGTGACTCCTCAAAAGAACGCCTATGAAATTGTCCAACGGGTTGCTATTCTGTTAAATACGTTAACGGCTGATGAAATCGCCAATCAGCTTTTATATGTGTAAATTGAGCGTCTAGTGAAAGATTAGCGATCGCACTTTGAGAAAAAAGGGCGATTCCCTACGGGATAGCTACGCACGCGCGTACTTTAGGAAAAAGAACAATTGCGCTACACTCAAGACATTATCAGACAGGACTGATGCACTCCGACTAAAGAAACCGGGTTTTTTACTGAATCTGCAGGCTATAGCAATCCTAAATCATTCTCATAATTATTGTAGGGGCAATCCCCCCGTGGTTGCCCTATAGATAGGGGGTAGGCACGGGGGCACTACCCCTACAAATTTATCTGAATCATTTAGGATTGCTATAAGTAGCTAGACAAAATTAATTACATAGTTTTCTCCAAATTCTTTCAGGATTTTTTCCACAGAGGTAACAAAAGTACCCCAATTCTTGTAAGCAGATATCTCAATCCATTCATACTTAATAAACCGCCATAAAATTTCAATTAAATTTAATTCTGGAGAGTAAGAAGGCAACTCAAAGAGAGTAATATTACGTTGTTTCCACTCTTCAAGTTTGTCAACAATAGCATCACTGGTATGAATAGAAGCTTGATCAGTGACAATCACCGTTGGCTTATCTACGGTGGGAAAAAAAGCATCAATACAGGCAATAACCACATCTGAATTAATACTTTGATATGAAATATAAGTTTCAAGATGGTTATTTCGATTCATAATTCCTAGTACATTTATTCGCTGACTACGACGACTAGGAATTGTTAAATATTCTCCGATTTCCTGCCAGCCATAGGGGACACAAGGAATCAAACAAAATCCCGTTTCATCCAAGTAATATAAATCAATTTTACCCTGTTCATCCAATTGCTTTAATTCTTCTAATTGCGCCTTTTTCTCTTGATATTCCTGGGCTGGAGGCGTTCCCGCCACTCCTTTTCGCATACGATGCCAACTCATGTTTAGAGTTTTTAGTATTCTTTTAATTGTTTTTGTACTGGGAGTTATGCCCCAGGTCTCTTGAACTTTTTGGCTAACATTTTTTAATTGCCTTGGTTCTTGTTTAGCCCACTCTTTAATTTGGGCTTTCTGCGAAGAGTTAAATAGTGGCTTAGAACCTCTTCCTGGTTTATTATAAAGTCCTATCATTCCCTCTAATTCCCACCGATTGAACCAGTTATAGAGGGTCTTATAACTTATGCTGAAAATATTCATTAACTCTCCTTTTTTTACTCCTTGCGAAGCTAATATGAGGCAATGTGCTCGTTGACGTACCTGATGATGTCGGCTTTGGCGATAAATTCGCTGTAACAATTTAGACGAAAGATGGTTTATTTCTCTGATAAACATCATAGGAAACTGTAATTAACTCATAATTTTGCCGGAAATATCATTCTACTATGTATTTGTGTAATTAATTCTGTCTGACTACTTATAACGAAGTATTTTGATAAAAAACCCGGTTTCTGGGCCTCATGGGTAAGTCCTATTAAATAGATGACAAGGGATGCCGGCCACAATCAAAGCTTCGAGAGGCCGATCGAGCTTTGAGAAGTCTTCATAGATACCCACAAACTGACTTACGCAAGCTAAAGATGAATCTTTCGGGTCATTGACTCCCGTGTATTTGTACTGAATATCAAAACCTGCTTTTTCGCCAATTTCTTCGATATCCCAGTCTACAAGATTAATATTTATCGCTTCAACGGCTAGGGCAATATGACCGGGCGGTATGGGGTCAAGAGGTTCGCAGCACCAACCCTGAGAATGGTTCCAGACGTTATTACCTTGAGATTCTCGAATTTTCATGTATTTTCCCTCACTGAAAGTAGCAGCGAAACCAGGGTTTGCGGCCGGGGCGAAGGCATTTTTTACCGGTCACTGAAGAGTCTGTACATCAGGATATGCTAGAATTTTTGCATCAGCAGTTAGTAAGGGACACCCGCAAATCCTCGCAGTTGCCACAATGATTTGATATGCTGGATCGCGGTGAAAACCTGTGAGTTTAGTTGACTCGACAATGACGGGAATGGTGAGTTCGAGTAGCTGCACTCCGGGATAAGCCAAAGCTTGTTTTAACCACTCATCAACTGTAACGGACAAAGTAAGTCTTCCCATTTCTACTAATTTAGCAACCTCCCAACAAGAAATGATGCTGATTCCTAAACCTTGAGATTGATATTGTTGTATCCAGTCCCGATGTTTCTGAGTCAGTCGTGTGTTATCGTCAACCCACCAAACCCATATATGAGTATCTAGTACAATCATTGTAACACTTCCCAATCTTCCAATGAAACCGCAGGTTCAAACGGCTCATTATAGCCAATGACAGTGCCTCGCAAAGGATATAGAAAAGTATTTTTTATGGTTTCATTTACCAAATTTAGATAGCTAATGAATTCTCGATATCCATCCAATTCTGTTTGTTCTTCGGGAGTGAGATTTGATGCTTGTTGTTGAGCTGTTAAAGTTTGAATTCGTTCCTGGGTTTGAATAGAAGCGCTAAATATTAAGAGTCCGTTGACTAACTCAATGCGGACAGAACCTTCGCTGGGCAAGCTGTTGGGTAAGTGAGGCAGCTTGATGGGCAAATTAGCAATCATGGCATTAATTGACTGTATTTGATGTTGTTTTTTTAATTATACCGATCGCTCTGTTGAATTTGACAGTGGTTGCCATGCTGAAATTATAGGCCGATCGCACTTTGGGAAAAAAGGGCGATCGAGCTTTGAGTAGTCTTCATAAATGCCGACAAACTGACTTACGCAAGTTAAAGTAAAATAAGATTAATTAAGCTTGACAATTTGCAAGTGAAACTTAGGTTATGTTAAAATGTTCTCAACAAGACCGCTTCTCCACCATACCGCACAGGAATCAGTGCCATGTCCATTTCTCAACCTGAAAAGCCACAGTATTTAAAACCGATTAATCCCCCGGATCTTCAAATGCGGGCGATCGCCTACAGTTTAGATACTTTAATTCCAGGGCTTTACATTTGGCTGGGTGCGCTCAAAATTCGGATTGGGGGTAGCGAGCCCGAAGAAAGCTATCCGGGGACTATTCACAGTCCCATTGGCATTGCTTTAGTATTCCCTGGCTACCGTATCTATAGCACTTACCAAGGTAGCTATGACCCTTGATAAGCATAAGCTTGACGGCATCATTCAAATTACTGCCAAAACTTTGCCTTCTACAGAATTTGAGTTACTTCTATTGACAGCAGGCTACGGTAAAATTGGTACAGCTCCGGCTCAAGGAAATCGCCTGAAAGTATGGTGGACTCATTCTACTTTTAGACGCATCGAAGCCATTTACAGTGCTGATGGAATAGTTGCTATTACTGCTTATCACGTTTAGAGTTGTAGTTCCAACTCAGAAGTTTTTATTGATTGATGAAAGAGCGATCGCACTTTGGGAAGGAAAGGGCGATCGAGCTTTGACGAGTCCTCATAGATGCCGACTTGCCTGACTTACGCAAGCTAAAGTAGCAGCGAAGGATGGATTTGGGACAAGAGACGGACGATCGCGCTTTGGGAAAATAAGGGCGATCGCCCTTTTGGTTATTTGGGAAAATAAGGTAGATCGCACTTTGGGAAAATAAGGGCGATCGCACTTTTGGTTATTTGGGGAAAAGGGCGATCGCACTTTGGGAAAAAAGGGCGATCGCCTAACCCATTCAAGCCAAAAGGTATTAACTCCAGTTGATGCTTGGGTTCCGGTTAACACCATACCCCATTCTTTCTAGTTCTCGGTACATACCTTCAGTTATTTTTGAGTCTATTCCATCACGATCCATCAAGCTGTCTAAGCCGAGGGTTCCATCATATTGAGCTTCATCAAGATAGAGGGCATGACCGAGTTCGTGCATGGCAAGCCTTACTAACAAACCACGTCTCTCAACATCTGCAAGTGAACTACTTTTGAATTGCATCTCAGTATCGTAGTCAATGCCTCGCGTATTATCAAAACGCTCCCGAAGGTTATAACGCTGATTAGGAGTAGGGCGTGTCCCAATTGGATATGGGAAATCTGTAATTGCCCATTCAGGACCCCAGCTAGAGCCATTAAAGTGAGTTGAGCCGTCCGTAACCGCAACATTGAGAACGCCGCTAGGAACCATATCTTTTGTAATGATATTCTCCCAGTTTTGGGCAGCTCGTTCAATAAGGTTCTTTTGTGACTGAGTGAAGTTTCCAATAAAATCGAGTCGAATGTCAATATCTGGATTACCCTTCTCCCAACTCACCTTAGCTAAAGCACTATCTGTCCACTCCTTATACTCAACTTTAACAGTGTGTTGTCCAGGGGTCATTGCAACAACACGACTGTAATCAACAGCATTGCGACCATTCCAAGTATCATGAATTAAATTATTATCTACCCACACTCTCATTCCATCATCCACGCTTTGTTTGAAAGT
>NZ_JAUBOX010000056.1:0-21732 GCF_036700445.1 Microcoleus sp. T3_B1 | reverse complement strand
CCTCCCTGGAAATTAAAGGAACCTGTCCAACGAGCCGAAAATTGATCGTTCCTCACTCCATTACCAGGTCCACCAGTACCCCAGTCGTAATTGATAGAATTGTCATAACGGCTGAAGACAGGGGTACCTGTTAAATTAATATTGTTAAAATATTCAGCTTTCCATTGACTCAACTGCTTCTCCACTAAATATTGGTGTCCGTCGATCACAACACTATCGCGATCGTCCTTACTCTTCAACCCCTGAAGCTCACCGTGACTCAACTCCTTACCCTGAACGATCGCCCCAAAAATCGCCCCCTCATCTCCCGGTGAATCCGTAATATTCAACCGCGCATCAACAGAGTGCCCGATTTCTTCCAGCAACACATCCGCAACCGCCGCCGGATTCGCCCCATTCTGAGCTAAAAATTCCTTCGATAAATAAATCGTATCCGTCGCCGCAGCAAAAGCCCCATTCGCCCCACCAATCTCAGCAGACGAGACAATCTTCACTTGCGGAATATCCCTAAAATCTCCCTGAAACCATCCTTCTGCTAAGGTTTTCGCAGCCGCAGCATCCCAGTTTTCCCCAAAAGGCACATTCAGCTTAGCTGCGAAATCTGGCCCGGCCGCAAACTTACTCAAATCCCCATAAACCTCTGACATCGCCTGACCTGTTAGCAAATCGACAGAGCTATCCGGTAAACTGCTGTTGGAGTCCGTACTTGCCCCATTAGCCATCCGGGTTAGCAAATCGTCAGGCAAGATGATATTGTCATAGGCTTCAGGCATTAAAGTCGGGAGATTAACTTCCTGACCAACACCCCCCGTTAGCACACGGTTAGCATCTAGCTGCGGGATAATAGCCTTAGTCGGTTCTAGGCTGGCATTCCAAGGTGCGATCGCACTTTCGTTATTAAATTCAGGCGTGAAAAAATTAGACACGTTATTCCCTCGTGTTGATTAGAGACAAGTACATAGACTTGCCCTGTGTTTGCTTGGATTAAATAAACTGTTTGTTGTAAAAGCCGATCGGCCGATCGCCCTCATGAACCCTTAGCCCCGATGAACCGCAACAGTAGCGGTACTTCTAAAGCTCTATTTATCTATCAGGCTGAGTCCGCAAGTTTTATGCAAAATACTGCTTTTTTGTTACAAAACTTTCTTAGCGCCGTCTGCCTTTTGCAAATACTAGCTTTGACGTTAGTGGAAGCGATCGCGCCTCCCCGTCAATCTAAGTATTTACACTTAGGTCTTTAGTCTTAGTATAATACTACACTAGCTACCGATACCAAGCAACTAACAAACGCTAGCAATTTCCGTTATGCTGTCGTTAGTCACATCTCACCACACCCGACAATGGTACCAAAGGAAGACTTATTTGCCGAAGCCGCGAAACACTGGGACTTAGAAAGGCTGTACCAAGCTTTTGCAGAAGCTAAACGGCAAATCTCACCTCGATCGCGCAGGGGACTAACAGAAACAGAAAAACTTTACCTCCGAGGATTGCTTTCCGGTTGCAGTCCCGCCGAAATCGCCCGCCAACTGTTTCAGAGTTCCAAAAGTGCAGAGGTTTATTTATGTAAAACTTTATACCAATATGTTAAAAAACTCGCAGATGTACCTAACGAACCTGTAGGAAATTGGCGCAATATTTGCGATCGGCTACAGGAAGCCGGATATAAAAATCAGTCTTCTCCTGAATTTAAAATAAATAATTCTGTACCTACAGAAGCATTAGTAAAAATAGTTGGTATAGGTGTGATTGAGAAAAATACAGTATCAATTGATATTAACATTCGACTAGAATTTCCCTCAACTTCAGAAACTCCGAAAACAGAAGATTTGGATAAAGACGGTTAGATGGGCGATCGCCCATCTAGTAACTAATCTAACTGAAGGGATCTCGCCCCTCAAGCACCAATCTTACTGAAAAGCTTTGCGATCTAATCATACCCTCAACCAAAGAGCATAAATGCTATAATCCAATACGCTTGGGCCCGTGGAAAATTGTAGGGAAAATGTTGGGTTTCGTTCCTCAACCCAACCTACCCACGATCGGTTTTTTTAGCACTAACTGAACCGTATTGTACTATAATGTTAATCGAGAACGATTCCTTCACAGGCGACGTTTCACAAATGAGATTTATCAATCCCAAAACAGATTTTGCCTTTAAAAAAATCTTCGGCGACGAACAAAACAAAGAAATCCTCATCAGTTTTCTCAACGCCATCCTCTACCAAGGTAATTCTGCGATCGAATCTTTAGAAATCCTCAATCCCTATCAACCCCCCAAAATTAGAGGAGTTAAAGATACTTACTTAGATATCCGAGCCAAGCTGAATAACGAGCAAACAGTCATTATCAAAATGCAGGTATTGAATATAGAAGGCTTTGAAAAGCGGATATTGTACAATGCTGCTAAAGCTTATTCGATTCAACTAGACACAGGAGTAGATTACACCCTACTCAATCCGGTAATTGCCTTAACTATTACTGACTTTGAAATGTTTCCCAATCTCGACAAAGTAATTTCCCGCTTTGTCCTCAAAGAAAGAGATTATCTGGTTGACTATCTAATTTACGATATCGAGTTAGTGTTTGTTGAATTACCGAAATTCGGCAAAAAATTAGAAGAATTAGAAACTCTAACCGATAAGTGGATATATTTTCTGAAAAATGCCAAAAGTTTAGAAGTTGTACCGGAACAAATGGGAGAAGTCCAGGCAATTCAGAAAGCTTTTGAAGTTGCGAATCGCGCCGATTTAACGCGCGAAGAGTTGGAAGATTTAGAACATCAGGAAATTTACATACAAGACCAGCGGAATGCTACTATTAAAGCTGTGAAGCAGGCTGTGAAAGCAAAAGCGATCGAAATTGCCAAAGGACTTCTGGATGTATTAGATGAAGCAACGATCGCTCAAACAACAGGATTGAGTATGGAGGAAATTCAAAAGTTGAAACAAGCAAGGTAAAAAGCGATCGACTATCAAGAATCCTTCGACACTTCCTCAAACTCTTCAGCATCCCCCGGCAAACCAGAACCCTCGCTACTCCTCAACCTGGGCGATTCCCCATTACTCGCACCGGCACCGTAAACCCCAGAATACCTGTCCTCCAAACCCGAATCCCTCACCGAAAGCGCACTTCTTTGACTCGGCGACAATCTATCTGTCGATCGGCGATTTGTCCCAGAAATCGGTGGCTTGCGAGTTAAAGTTTTCCAAGCAGCCTTAACCCCAGTCACCAGGCTGCGAGTAGTTACCTGCACATTTTGCGCCTGCTTTTTGGCGCTACCAATACTTCGATCGACCTGTTTGACAACCTCGCCCGCACTTTGTACTCCCTCGCTGACATCATCCGTCAACTCGCTAATTTCCAGCCCCGTCAAGCGAATCGCCTCCAAAGTGGGCGGAAATTCGCGAGAAAGCGTATCAGCGAGCTTTTCCACGCTGCGGGCCGCCCGGGCCAGCGCTTGCACTGCAGGTATTAAAGTCACTAAAACAGCAGTCAGGCTAACTGCCACTAGCAAAATCGAAAGTCCTAGCCAAAATATGGGATCACTCACTTGAATCTGGGATTGAGGGTGGAGAATTTCATGCCATTTAGCGGATGGGAGGGCGCGACGGGGGACTCACTTCAGCTTCAGTTTCCGACAGGGTTTGGCGTTCCCGCTGAGTCGCTTCCAAACCTGCCGCGATCGCCTCTTTGAGTCTAATCAAAGTTTCGTCCCAATTTCGGATTGCAGTTTCAGAAAGTCGATCGGCCTGCAACTGCACGCTAGTCGATAAATCCTCCGCCAACTCCGGCAAAGCATCGGCCGATTTTTTCAATATCTGCCGCGTCTCCTTGCCGGGTCGCGGTGCCATCAGCAAGCCAGTCACGGCCCCGATCGCAGAACCCACAAGCAAACCGCCAATAAATAATCCTGAACGTTTAGTTGACATTTTTATAACTTCTCTCCATACACCAATTTTAGGGGCGTTTGCCCGATCGCAGCCCTTTACAAAGGTAGAAATATTGTTGAAAACCCTAGGGAGTCAGCACAGGCGGCAATTTTAGGATAGCTTACCTCAAACGTCGATCGCGCCTGGACCAAAGCATCCGTCCCAAACCCAGCAATCCCAAAAGTTGCTGAACCTGTTGCAGTTGCAATTCCAGTTGTTGATAACGTCGTCGTAGTTGGCGGGTACCTTGCTGCCTTTTACCAAGGAAATCCGGCGACATACTGAGGACATTGCTGCTGCGGCGTTCCATTGCTGCGATCCGCATTTCAAAACGTGCGATCGTCCGCCTGATTTTCCCCACCTTCGCAGCTATATAAAAACAGACCAGAGATATCATTAAATTGATAATTACCACACCAGCCAGCATTATTTTACCTGCTTTCAACTAATCCCTTTGACCATCTCAATAACCTTTCAGTCGTCTTCAGACGACTTAAGCTTTGAGGCAGGGGTTTAAACCCCTGCCGGACTGCCGGACTATTGCAACAGCCCCAAAAAACTACCCCTTGTAAAAGTTTTAAGCCTGAGACATAGCAGGCAAACAAACCTTAGTACCGCCCAAACCGCAATAACCATTCGGGTTTTTAGCAAGATACTGCTGATGATAGCTTTCTGCGTAATAAAACTCAGGAGCATCAATAATTTCAGTGGTAATCTTGCCGTAACCGGCCGGAGTCAAAGCCTGCTGGTAGGCATCGCGCGAAGCTTCAGCTAGCTGCTTTTGGCTGGCTGAATATGTGTAAATGCCCGATCGATACTGAGTACCAGAATCATTGCCCTGACGCATTCCTTGAGTAGGATTGTGACTTTCCCAAAAAACTTTGAGCAGCGTTTCGTAACTAATTACTTTCGGATCGAACACAACCAGAACTACTTCATTATGTCCCGTCATCCCGCTGCAAACTTCGTTGTAAGTAGGATTCGGAGTAATCCCCGCCGCGTAGCCAACAGCCGTCGAAAAAACTCCATTTTGCTGCCAAAATTTGCGTTCCGCTCCCCAAAAACAGCCCAGGCCAAACAACGCAGTCTCCATGCCGTTTGGAAAGGGAGGTTTGAGCGGATTGCCGTTAACAAAGTGAGTTGTCGGTACCGACATCGACTCTGCCCGCCCCGGCAAGGCTTCTTGGGGAGAGGGCAGGCTCGACTTTTTGCCAAATCCAAATAGCACCATAAGTTTGTGAGGGGATCTCTGATAAACGTCTTTACCTTACTTAATAATATCAGATGTATACTGAAAATAGTGGTCTTCTTAAAGGTAGAAGGTAAAAACCAGAAGGCAGATTTTTTTTACAGAAGGTTTTTGGTGATACAGCTCACTGCCAACGCAGTTTTAAATCACATTAGGCAGTGTTCTAGGTCACCAAAACATACCTAAAATATCACCTATTGTTCAGGTATAAATCACGCGGATTTTAGGCAAAATATCCGATTATTAAAGGTATGGTGTTGTAGTAGTTATTCAATACCATTTATTGGGAGTGTGTAGAAATGGGCGCTAAACCTTGCAGTCAACCTTTAAAATCTAATCCGTTTATTACTTACCGCGACCCACTTACAGGCAAGTGGATTGTCGTAAGTCAAAATTTGCCCCAAGCCGCAGAACAAGCACAGCTAGCAGCAGCTTGACTTTTCCTATTAATTTTATACCTGAAAAATCAACTATAATTTCAGATTGCGTAGGGGCGGGTTTTACCAACCCTCTATGTCGGAAACGAATAATCTGACAAACCCGCCCTCCCAAGACGAACAATCCAAATGTACATTTTTTCGATGCGAACACAGACAGGGTTGATGTAGATTATTCGTTGTGTGGGGGCGGGTTTATCTAGATTGTTTGCGCTTCTTAAATATTATTTGTAAAACCCGCCCCTACGGGTATTTAGGGTTATTTAATCGGAGTTGAGTTCATCTCTTTTTGGAGTTCCAAATACCGATAGAGATATTCCGAAACTATCCCGTGCAAAAACAAGTCGCGTGCCGCATTAAACGGACTGTTTGGTGCTAGCGGATGGCGATTGACAATTACATGATTCCAGTCGCAATTTCCGGTAATCTCGCTGACGTACAGTCCGAAGTTTTCATCTAACTGAAGCGACATCACTGCTCGCGCAAATTCGTCGCTAGTCAAACACAGAGAATAAAAGACTTTAAACAATTCGATCGCCGATTCTAAATCCAGAATATTTAGCCATCTGCGTTTTTCAAAATCTATGACCACTTCTACTGGTTGAATACTATCATAATTTATTCCCCGTTTTTTGACGACTTGCAACCAGTTAGGATTTGTCAGCATTGCTTGGTTGTAATCCCAGACAAAGTTATAGAGAATTAAGTCGTGTTCGAGAAACGCATTCTCAGCTAAATCGCTAACAGTACGCGGATAAAGCTTTGACTTTTCTATCTGGGTGTCGGGGCCGTTGTCAATCAAGAAGTTGATAATGTTGGAGCCGATGCAGATGTGTCGGACAATTAAATAACAAGCTTCGGGCGAGACAAAGTTATTTAGGAAAAATGCAGCCGATTTGTGCATTAAAGTGTAAGCGCGGAATTGAAATGGCAACAGGCGCTTTGTTGTCATAATTACCGCCAGCAACAAGTTAGCAATTACTTTGATCGGAATCAGCAAATAACTGCGAGTCCAGTTTTGCAAATCCCGGATCATGTAGGCTTTTGCCACTAAATCGACGGGAATAGATCGATCGCAAAATAGCACATCCCAAACATTCGGATCTCGGCGGTTGTAGGGTTTGGTAGCGTAAGGGATTTTTCGCTCATCTGGGAGATTTTCGGTATCTTGTTTTTGCAGCTTTTGCATTAGCGAATTTCCTCCAATTGCAGCAAATATAAACGAGCAGTTACGCGAGCGGTTTTGACAATGCGGCGGGCAATATCATCTGTCATCCATTCGGCATTAATCAAATTTTCCAGTTTGGCTAAATGCGACTCGTCATTCGATCCGTGATAAGCTAAAAACGATACTTGTTCGGATTGCAAACCGAGAGTTTCTTGAATTTGTTTTGCCCACTTTCCCGCCAACCGATTGCCCAAACCTTCGATAATAAACATACTGCCAATTAAATCAACCGGATTGTCCCGCGATGCTTGGTGAAAGATAAAAGCTGATAGTGCTTCGCTGCCAATATTCTTATCATATTCCACAATTTTTGCCAATTCACCGCCCACAGAAACATAATTTTGTTCTAGCATTTGATAGTCGCGGTGTTCGTCTTGAGCATGGCCGATAAAAGTCGATCGCAGGCGAAAGTCACTCATGTTAGAAGCAGCGCGAGCAATCCAGCGAGCTCCCTCTACAACTTGCGGCCGGAGATTGCACAGCAAAGCTTGATAATCTTCTATTGTAAACTCTCCTCGGTACAATTTGCGGACAATGGGAACAGAACGAATTTCGCGATCGAACTTCAGCCAAATCCAGGCTAACTCCCGCAACAAATAAGCTTGCGGAGAGTTGGGGTGTTCGGGTTTAACGCTTTCGAGAGGCGAAGCTTCCGGAACCTCGTGAAAGTTAGAAAATTGAGAACTCATAGGCTTATGGGTATTTTCCACAGCAGTTAACATCATATATGCCGTTGTAAAGCGCCCGCTTTCCGGGACAAAACAAAAGATTTTCTGTCCCGGCTGCAACTTGCCCGAATTGAACAATTCCTCTAACATTAAATAAATCGAGGCGCAGCCTGTATTTCCCCGTGTGTATAAGTTGGTAAACCATTTTTCTTCAGGAATCATGCAGCCTGCTTGTTCCAGAAGTTCCACAATTTGCCCCCGGAAAAAGTGAGACGAATAGTGGCACAGCAGCCAGTCGATTTCCTGCGGACAAACTCTCCCGGCTTTAATCAACCGCAGCCAACCTTCAACGCCTAATTTCATTACATTTTCCAGCAAGCGAATATTCTGCCGCAAGTCAAAAGCTCCTGCTGTGGCTGCATCGAGGTAGGAGGAATAATCCAGCCAGCTTTTAGTGGATGTTTCGTTGGCTAATCCTGAATACATACAAACAGGATAAGCATTGGCGTGAGAAACGAGTTCAATCCATTCTATTTTTAAACTAATTCCTGTTGCGCTGGGATGGTTTTGGATCAACAATGATCCGGCACCGTCGGAGAGCATCCAGCGGAGAAATTCTGTATCGAAAGACAGGGTTTTTCCCGCTTGCAGTGAAGTCTCTGTTTCAAATTTGGTGTTTTTGAACAGGCGCGAGGGAAATTCGGAAGCGACGGCAATGGCGGTTTGTTTTTTGCCGAGTTCGATTTGAGAGGCGGCGTAATTTAAAGCACTAACTCCGGCACAGCAAACTCCTTGAGTTGACACTATTTCTAGGGGAGATAATTCGGAAAGTTCCCCATGTACTGTGCTGGCAAATCCCGGTACTAATAAATCTGGTAAAGTAGTAGCGCAGGCCAATAAGTCGATCGCCCCTGGTTCCAAATTTGCCTGGGCGATCGCGTCACGGACGGCAAACGCGGCCATTTGGCTGTTAGAATATAGTGTTTGCTGCTGTTTGTCGATCGCGTAGTAGCGCTGTTGAATCCCGTTGCTGTTGAGAATTCGCTGCCTGACTCTCGAAGGGCGCGAGGCAATTTTGCCAAGATATTCTTCCATCTCATCATTATTAATCGGTTCTCCCGGCAAAAATTTTCCAATCCGATTGATATAAGCACTGTACATGGCGTAAACCTCCAAAGTTGCTAATTTAGTCGGGTGCGTTGGTTTCTTAAATCAAGCCAGAAAACATCTAAAATTGATTGTGCTGTGTGAAGCAGTGAACTTGCAAGGAGCAAGCAGCTATCTTGTAGAGTCGCCGGAAATCAGGCAAGTTGAGCAACAGAGGCAACAAGTAACCTGAAGTGGGGTGAAGTTTATGGTAATTGAGCCAATATGTAACTAGAGTTCCTTAGCTGCTTCCCGACTGAAATGGATATTGCAAAACTAGATACTTGGTATTCTCCTTCTCAACGCCGCACGGCTGTTTCGCTGTTGATGAAACGAGTAGGCGTAACTCGCACTAGGGCTGAATGCTTTATCAGGCTTTGGGTTTACTTATCGGTGAAACAGCTTCAGGAAAGCCAGCCCCGTATCAAACCACCGCTGGCGAAACTGGAAGTGCCAGCAACAGAAGTGCAGTGCACTCACCGGGAAGCCGCCGAACTATTTTACTGCGATTCCGATCGCGGGAGCGATCGCGCCGCCGGAATGATGTTAGATAAATTAGCAGCACTCGGATTAATCGCAAAACACTTTGACGGTAACACTACGGCAATTCAAATTCAACCAGTTTCAGAAATTTTCGAGGGCGCCGAACCTCAAAATCCTGTACAACTCCAATTAGATGATTTCAACCCTCGGTGCGACGCAATTATCGTTGCCAATTTATTAGCTACCAATTACAACTGGATGAACCGCAACACTAACGCCGTTCCCCACAAAATTGCTAAAATACTCCGGCTTTTTGCCAGTCAATACTCAAAGGGAATGCGAGTTTTGCGGCGCTCAGATAACCTCAATCCAGTCGGGTTTTACTTACTTTATCCCACAGTTAGCGAATCTGAAGTCAATTTTTTTAACGCTCCTAGCAAAAGCCTTCATTTAAGTTCTATTTCCGATATCGATCCTTTCAATATGGCGCTACCAGGAGATATAAATTGCCAGTCAGTATTTATCCGCAGTTGGATGATCGATCCGCAGTATTTGTCAGAATACCGCATTGCTTTTCTCGAAGACGCCCAAAAAGTTTTAGGCGAAATGCAAACAGATTTTCCAAATCTTTGCGACTTGTACACCCTGATGATTCACCCCATGTACGAAAAACAGTCCCGGGCTTTGGGATTTCAGAAGACTAGCAGCGATAGTCAGTTATCTGTTTACTGGATGTATCTAGCATTGGATAGATTTTTAGCGTTGGATATCAAGGAAGCATTAGTTAAACTATAAATTACCACGTCGATGATTCAGCGGTTGAAACCGCTACTACACAAACAAAGATGATTCGGCGGACTAAGAAATAAGGAGGATATTTATGCCTGATTTGGTATAATTAGAGCCACTTCAAAAAACAGAAGATCCAGAACCCCGACTTCTTGAAGAAGTCGGGGTTCTAACAGTGTTACTTCTTAGTCTCGCGTTGCGCGGACTTCGTTTGTATAGTCGCGATTTCAATCGCCGAGTGACTTATAAAACTTCCCGTCCCAAATAGGGTTGTAAGGCTTCCGGCACTTTTATAGTTCCGTCGGGCTGCTGGTAATTCTCCAAAATTGCCGCCATTGTCCGGCCCACAGCTAAACCGGAACCGTTGAGGGCGTGAACGAATTGAGTGCCTTTTTTACCCGCTTCTTTAAAGCGAATATTTGCCCGCCGCGCCTGAAAATCTGCGACGTTGGAACAACTGGAAATCTCGCGGTATTTGCCCGCAGATGGCAGCCACACCTCTAAATCGTAGGTTTTGGCAGCAGCGAAACCCAAGTCGCCGGTACACAGTACGATCGCCCGATAAGGCAATTTCAGCGCCTGCAAAACTCCCTCAGCATCCTGCACTAACTTTTCGTGTTCTGCCTCGGAGGTACTCGGATGCACGAGTTTCACCAATTCAACTTTATTAAATTGATGCAACCGAATTAATCCCCGCGTATCTTTGCCGTAACTGCCAGCTTCGCGGCGAAAACAAGGAGTATAAGAACAGTGATAAATTGGCAACTGTTCTGCTGTCAAAATTTCACCTCTGTACAAATTGACAACCGGAACTTCGGAAGTAGGAATTAGCCACAAATCATCTTGGTCGCACTTGAAACTTTCTTCAGCAAATTTGGGTAATTGACCCGTAGCGGTGAGGGATTCAGTGTTAACTAAAAATGGGGGAATGACTTCTACATAACCTGCTTTTGTGTGGCGATCCAGCATGAATTGAATAATCGCTCTTTCCAGGGCTGCACCAGCCCCCATTAAGCTTACAAAGCGGGGCTGAGCGATTTTAACTGCCCGTTCAAAGTTGATAATTCCTAATTTTTCGCCGATTTCCCAGTGCGGTAAAATACCGGAATTTTGGGGAATGTATTCGTCTCCCCAGCGCCGGATTTCGACGTTTTCCTCTTCATTTTTGCCGATCGGCGTTGACGAACCCGGCAAGTTTGGCAGCGGTAGCAATAAAGCTTCTATTTGAGCTTTTAGCTCTTTTTCCTGTGCTTGCAATTCGTTCGACTCGGTGCCGACTGCGTTGCCTTCTGCCTGCAGTTCCTGAATTTCGGGAGATTCGAGGGGTAAACCCGATTTTCTTTTTTGACCGATGAGTTTGGCAATTTCGTTGCTGCGGGCTTGTAGTTGCGATCGCTTGCCTTCCAACTCCCGCTGCTGTTTGTCTAATTGCAAAATCGGCTCGATTTCATAGTTACCTCCCCGCAGGTTGAGGCTTTCTTGCACGGCTTGCGGGTTTTCTCGGATTAATTTGAGGTCTAGCACAGATTTATTCTAAATCTTAAATTTTAGATCGGCTGGGACAGAACGAGATGATATAGAAGCTTTGTTAATCATTGGCATATTAAATCATAATTTATTCTGACCTAAATTCCTCGTTGGGTGTCACCCCTGAAGGGTGACACCCCACAAATGTATGTTATAGTTGCAAATATTAGTAGATGCACCCTGATAATTTTCTACCCCAGCCAGCGATGGTAGGGGTTTTTTGTTGTGTGGCATCGAATTGAGATCAATTCCGGTTGCACCGTCAGGTGATTGTTGACTGTTGACTGTTGACTGTTGACGGGCGGGTCGAAAAACTGAATGGTTGAGTGTTAACTGTTGACTCGATTTTATTATTCCGATGCCACCGCAAACGATATGAAGCCCTGGATGCACTATCAGTCTAAAAAACCCGGTTTCTCGCGATTATCGTCTCAAATGAGGCAATTACGTTAAGAAACTGGGTTTTTGCGTCCTGGACTAGGTTAGTAAAATATCTTTCCGGTTAAAAGTTAAAGCCAGTGCGAAGCAACCAAACCCATTGAGTTTCGTTGCGGCTGTCATTCTCAGGATTAACAACGACCCAAGCAGCAGGGGTGATGGAAATGTTGTCGTTGACCTGAAAGCGATAGAAGGCTTCAATGTGATAGGAAGTATCTCGCTCGCGGCGGACATTACTGCTCGTCACGCGACCTGGTAAACCGACCAAAATACCGGGTAGGTTGCCTTCACCTCCCACATCTGGGAAACTTATCCCGATCGCTGCATACACAATATCGGCGCGATCGTCACCGTCAACATTTAGCAAAACCACGCCACCTCTACCATCAGAAACGCTGCTAACACCAGAATTTTCTGCATTGGCGCGAGTATAAACGCCCCAACCGTGAACTTGCAACCGGGGAGCAAGGCGGTAGAATCCTTGTACGCCTACAGAATCGCTGGATGTAGCAATATTGTCCCCAAACGGTCGCGCAGCCAGAAAACTGCCCGTACCGCCTGTGAGATCGGCTTTACCGCTTGGTGCAAAGGTACGAGAATAGGCTACGCCAATTGCTCCGCGATCGCTCCGGTAGGCAAGCTGAACCAGAGCATTGTATGAACCGTTGAATAAACCGTTACTTTGCTGCGAGAGATTGGGATTTCCGCCTACATAGCCCACAGTCAGGGTGAGGTTTTTGACGATCGTCCAGTTGGCAGCAGCACCGCCACCTCCCCGGCGGTAGAGGGGTATCTGTTACCACCACGATAATTTCCGCATTCAGCTTCGTCGTAGTCGAGAACTGATTCGCTTCTAGTTCGGCTGTGCGTGCATCGAGAGCATCGACTCGACCCCGCAACACCGATAATTCTGTTGCAAATTCTTCTTGCAGTTTTTGGACGATCGCTAAATCTTCCCCAGTAATCTGGTTGGTTGTTCCTGCGGCAATTAGTTCGCTGACTCGATCGAGACAGCTATTCAATCCTGCGGCAAATTCGTACCGCGTCAGCGCCCGGTTTCCTCTGTAAGTTCCATCGGGATAACCGACAATGCAGCCGTAGCGTTCTACTAAAGATTGCAGCGCCTGAAACGCCCAGTCAGTAGGTTTTACATCCGAGAGTTGAGACACAGAATTCACCTGCGCGAAGGGTTTTTCTGTCAAGGTATTTAACGGTTCATGAGCAACTAATCTATCAATTGGAACCGCAAAAGTTGGGGATGATGTTAGTAGAAATACAGCAGGTGTTCCCAGTATAAAAGCAATAATCAGGGGAGGAAAATGGTGGATGTGCATAGGACAAAGCTCCACATAAAAACCGATATTGCATCATTCTCAAGAACGGGCTCTCCGGCCCGTTCCACAAAAAAATTCACTCTTTGTGGAACGGGCCGGAGAGCCCGTTCCTAAACAAGTAATTGAGAAAGGTGCAATATCTCAGTTACATCCGTTAAATTCGTTACAGAATCCTTTGCCGAACTTCCTTCTTCCTTTTCCCCCTTGGGGGGGCAGGGGGGGGTTGGCTTCCCCTACGCTGCGCTTGAACCTGTGCGAACTTTGTCAATAGTCACTGCGATAATTATCACCAGACCTTTCACAACTAACTGCCAGAAGAAAGACACATTCATGAGAGTTAGTCCATTGTTGAGCAGGGCAATAATTAAAGCCCCCAGCAAAGTACCCCAAATAGTGCCAATTCCACCTGTAAAACTCGTTCCTCCCAAAATTACAGCAGCGATCGCATCTAATTCGTAGCCTTGCCCCAACATCCCCGTCGCACTGTAGAGACGGGACGCGCTCATAATTCCACCTAAACCAGAAAGCAACCCACTCACGCCATAGACAAATAACAGCACGCGACTCACCTTAATACCTGTCAATCGTGCTGCCCGAATGTTGCCTCCCACGGCATAAATATGCCTTCCGAGAACAGTCCGCCGCAAGACAAACCAACTCGCTAGAACTGCAAGGAAAGCGATAATAACCAACCAGGGAATTGGGCCGACATAATTGTTACCTACCCAAGCAAAATTCAGATTTCTATTGATAACGGTAGTGCCGTTAGCGACTAAATAAGCAACTCCCCGCAAAGCTGTGTAAGAACCGAGGGTGACGATGAACGGAGGCAAACCTAAATAGGCAACTAGCGAGCCGTTAAGCAATCCCAAAAAGACTCCGGCTATTAAGGCAGCCGGTACTGCAAACCAACCGAGACCTGGAACTAAGGAAACCAGCACCCCGACAACTGCAGTCACGCCCAAAATTGACCCTACTGAAAGGTCAATTCCGCCCGTCAAAATCACAAAAGTCATGCCGGTAGCTAGGACAATATTGATCGATGCTTGCCGGATGACATTGATCAAATTTCCTACTGAAAGAAAGTTGGGCGTTACCAGGGAAAAAATGATACAGATACCAACCAAAATCGGCAGGATACCGGCTACTTGGATAAAATTTCTCCAAGCTTGAGCTTTACTGCCTTTTTGGCGATCGCTCCCTGAATTTCTGCTGGTTTTTGTTTGGGTTTGACTCATGATTTTACTACCTCTTTTGCACCAGTGGCATAAGCCATAATGTTTTCTTGCGTAATTGCTTCCCCAGTCGATCCGCCTACTTCACCGA
This sequence comes from Microcoleus sp. T3_B1, assembly GCF_036700445.1. NCBI lineage: Bacteria > Bacillati > Cyanobacteriota > Cyanophyceae > Oscillatoriales > Microcoleaceae > Microcoleus > Microcoleus sp. T3_B1. The sequence continues at coordinate 7,178 of NZ_JAUBOX010000056.1, read as the reverse complement.
CGAGGCTTCCTGCTCGCATCACTAAGACGCGATCGCTCATTCCCACAATTTCCGGCAATTCGCTGGAAATCATCAAAATAGCTACACCTTTGGCTGCCAAATCGCTAATAATTCGATAAATTTCGCTTTTTGCGCCAATGTCCACACCCCGCGTCGGTTCATCTAGCAAAAGCACCTTTGGGTTGATAGCCAACCAACGCGCTAGCAGCAACTTCTGCTGATTTCCCCCAGACAGATCCATTGCCCTGATGCTCGGACTTGCAAGGCGAATCTGCAAATTATTAATAGCATCATTGACAACTTTCAACAGAAAATTTGAGTTAATAATGCCAGCTTTTGCTTCTCGATCGAGGACATTCATGGTGATATTCTCACCCGAACTTGCCTCCAAAAATAGTCCGAGAGCCTTGCGATCTTCTGGCACGTAAGCAATTCCGGCGGCCATTCCTTCATCGGGTGTCGAGACATTGAGAGGACGACCTTCCAGTTTTATTTCACCGCTTACCTTCCGATCTGCACCAAAAATTAGGCGGGCAAGTTCTGTTCTGCCGGCGCCAACTAAACCAGCTAAACCCAGAATTTCGCCCGCATGAATTTGAAAAGTGGTCGGCTTTACTTTGCGGCCGTCGCTTAAATTTGTTACCTCAAGAACAACAGCACCCGGTGTTATTTGATGCTTGTTTTCGTACAAATCCTGTAAAGAACGACCCACCATCATTTCCACCAGGCGATTGGCAGAAATTTCGTGCTTTTCAAGAGAGCCAATATACCCGCCATCTCGGATGACGCTCACGCGATCGGCAAGGGCATAAATTTCTGCCATTCTGTGGCTGATATAAATAATAGCAATGCCCTCATTCCGCAAGCGGCGAACCACTTCAAAAAGCTTATCTGTTTCGCGGTCTGAAAGCGCTGCCGTCGGCTCGTCCATCACTAAAATTCGGCTTTTATCTTTTAGCGCTCTAGCTATTTCCACTTGCTGCTGTTCGGCAATTGAAAGTGTCGAAACCAGGTCTCCAGCCTCAAAATTTGCATCGAGGTTTTTCAAGACCTCAGATGCCTTGCGCCGCATTTCATCTTGGTCTAGAAATGTACCTCCTTTCTTGATCTCGCTGCCCATAAAAATGTTTTCAGCAACTGTCAGATTGGGGGCGAGATTGAGTTCTTGATAAATAATTGCTATCCCTAAATCTCTGGCTTGAGCGGGGTCTGTCATCTTAACAGCTTCGCCGTCAATTCTGATTTCGCCTGCATCGGCTATGTAGGCTCCCGCCAGAATTTTCATCAGCGTACTTTTGCCCGCACCGTTTTCCCCCATGAGGGCGTGGACTTCGCCTGGGTAAACGGTGATATTTACATCGTGCAAGGCTATAAAACCGTTAAAGGTTTTTTTAATACCTTGCATTTCGAGGACGGGCTTAGTTTGGATTGAATTTTTAGTGCTATTTACCATCGTAAATACCGTAAGAAAATCTGCTTGACTATTAAACTTAGATCCCCCCTAGCCCCCCCAAGGGCGGGCACGGGGGCACCGCCCCTACGAAGGGGGGGACAAGATTCCGATCAAAGTCAACCCCTACTCCCCAACAACCAGGGGGATTTAGGGGGATCTAGACTCGGGTAAAAACGAGATTCCTCAAGGGTTTTAGTCTTAACTTGGCACTAATGGTCACTCACTTGTCCAGCCTTTATGTTGATTGACGTTTTCGCGAGTAATCAGCGCGACTGGAATCAGAATGTTTGGATTGGCTGGCTTTTTCCCTTTCCGAATGTCGTTCCCGACTTCAACTGCCTTCGCTGCCATGCGAAATGGATCTTGAGCTGCTGTAGCCACAAATAAACTGTTGTTCTGCTTGAGGGCATCTAAAGCTTCAGGTGCACCATCGACTCCAACAATAAAGAACTCGCTTCTTTGTGCCTGTTTGGCTGCTAATTCTGCACCAATGGCACAGGGGTCATTAATTGCAAAAACCGCATCAATTTTTGGGAAGGAAGTAAGCAAATCGCTCATAACTCTCAACCCGCCATCGCGGCTGCCTTCAGCGTTCTGATCTTTGGAAAGAACTTTGAGATCGGGATATTTGGAGAGCACACTCTGGCAACCCTGAACTCGCTCGACCACTGAAGCGACGGGAGGCCCGTTGATAATCACAACGCTGCCTTTTCCTTTCAAGCGATCGGCTATATATTGACAGCTTACTTCGCCAGCTTGCACGTTATTTGAAGTAACTGTGGCATCAACGCCTCCCTCGGCGGCGGTATCAACTGCAATTATCGGAATTCCGGCTTGCTTGGCTTTTTCGACAACCGGGGCAATGCCTTTGGTGTCAGCAGCATTGAGTACAATCATGCTGACATTAGAGGCAATAAAGTTTTCGATTTGATTAAATTGCTGATTTAAATCGTCGCCGCTGGAAACGAGAGTTGTCCTCACGTTTGCACCGCCGATTTTCTTGGCTGCGGCCTCAGCACCCTTGCCAACTTGTACGAAGAATGGATTGCCGAGGTCACGGACTGCTACAGCAACTGATGAAAGTTCAGAGTTGCTTTTTTCCGTGCTGTTTTGAGCGTTCTGGGAAGCTGCGGCGCAACTTGCCAGAGTGCTGCTGAGTAGACTAAAAAGACTGAGTGCGATCGTTACTCGTTTCACCTCAAACTCCAATGAAGGATCGTTTGGAGAGAGTTGCTCGTAAATATGACGTTGCCAACCTAACATTAGCTTTGGTCAGGTTTAAGCTCGAATACCTAATTTTTTAGGTGACAGGCTTTTCCTCGTACATGATTGTACAAAACCTTGTTTGTTTTCTTCTCGTAAAACTTTCTGGCTCGGCTCGTTAGACTGCTTGTGCGAACAGACAATATACGAATATCCAGGCTCTGTGTTCCCTGCGAAAAAATCAACGAGGCTTGATTTTTTTAAAGGCTTTATGAGCATTAATTTGAGCAGTATCTGAGAAAATTTTAGGAGAATATTTTCGACAAAATTTTTCAGAAATTGTGTTTAAAACCTGGCAGAGTCATATTAAATTTAACTCTCTATATTTGCTGATGATAACAGTTCAATACTGGCTCGATATCTATCTTTGGATAGACAAAACTTTTAGCACAAACTAAAGATGCGAGAGCCTATATCGCCACCGATCTGCTAATCTGCAGTCGGGTCGGACGCGCTGCGCCAACTTAATAAATCTTAAATTTTGCTTGGGTAGGATATTGTAAAAAATCATTAAGTTTACAGTCAATTACGGTAGATTATAGTAAACTGCAAACAAAGTCTCGCACTCACCGATGCAGCCCGTTAAAAAGCCCTAGTAAAAAAGCAGATAGTCGCTCAAAACCAACGGTGAGAGTAGGCGAGTCAAATATTTGCCTGTAAAACCTACAACTACAGTCATATTGACATGGTTTAAAAGCTCTGGATCATGGCGATCGCCCGGATTGGCAAAATCACTACTATACTGCAATAATTGTCTGCGCTGTCAATGCCTAAATCTGAGATGCGATCGACAAATCACCTATTCTGTTTCCTAGAAATATTTGCCAGCGAAGGCGGCATACAATCCTACGTTAAAGACATTTTCAAAGCTTACCTGTCCATAACCGCAAACACGACCTCGCCGCCACAAGCTGAAGTTTTGCTGTTGCGAGATTCCGAAGAATGCAACAATCCTTACGAGTCAAGAAATCTGAAATTTTATTATCTCAAAACCGAGAATCTCTGGTTTGGTCGTCTTAATTTTGCTACAGTATTACTAACTCGCTTGCTGCAAAAACGACCGCAGCGGGTTTTTTGCGGTCACATCAAACTCGCACCGCTAATTCAAATTCTGTGCCAACCCTTGGGAATTCCCTACACAATTTTAACTTACGGCAAGGAAGTGTGGGAACCGCTTGGGCCCAAATATCAAACAGCAATGAGTAAAGCTGACAGTATTTGGACTATTAGCAGGTACACGCGCGACCGCACTTGCAAAATTAACCAATTAAATCCTGAAAAGTTCCAAATAGTGCCTTGTACGGTAGATGTAAATATATTTACGACTCGGCACAAGCCACAGGATTTATTAGAGCAGTACAATTTGGTTGGTGCTAAAATATTGATGACTGTAGCCAGATTGCGATCGAGCGATATTTACAAAGGCGTCGATGTCACAATTCAAGCTTTGCCGCAAATAGCCGAAACTTTTCCGAATGTGAAATACTTAGTTATTGGCAGAGGAGACGATCGATCTAGATTAGCCAAACTCGCTGATGACTTGGGAGTTACCGAAAGAGTAATATTTGCGGGTTTTGTACCGACAGAAAATTTAGCAGCACATTACCAGTTGGCCGATGCTTATGTAATGCCCTCCCAGGAAGGGTTCGGTATAGTTTATTTGGAAGCGCTGGCTTGCGGAGTACCCGTACTCGCGGGGGACGCAGACGGGTCAGCCGATCCGCTGCAAGATGGTAAACTGGGATGGCGAGTTCCCCACCGAGATTCAGCAGCAGTAGCGGTTGCTTGTGTGGAAATGCTGCGAGGGGAGGATAAAAGGTGCGATCGCCACTGGTTGAGGGAACAAACCCTCGCAAGATTTAGTGTTGAATCCCTTTGTCAATCATTACTAGGAATTTTTCAACCCTCTGACTCAGATAAGCTTATGCCGTAGAGAGCGGTTTCTGGGTGTACAATGGGAAAATTAACTCGATCGACAGCCTGAATTTGTGAGTAGGATAGAGGTGATACTAAACGGCAGTTTCGTATACTTTTGGTGACATTAAAGACATATTGGACAAAAAAACACCGTTTTCTTGTCTTTTGTGGGCTGCGACTGGTAAAATTAGTATCCGAAGAAGGCAGTCCTGACTCTCTCCCCAGCCTATGTACGCCCTAAAGCTAGAACTCAAACTCAACAATTCAGAACGTACAAGGATGGCGCGACACGCCGGTTACGCTCGGTTTTGCTATAACTTGGCTCGTACCCTTTACTTGGGCGTGATGGATATCAAAGTTAGCCGTACTCGAAAAATTGCCCTCATCAAAAAAACCTTCACAAACTTCATCAAAAAACAACCAGAATATCAATGGACTAACACTTTATCATCTCGCGTTTATCAAAATGCTTTCCGGGCCTTCAATAGCGCCCTAGAACGCTTTTTTAACGGGGTCAGTGGCTTTCCTAATTTCAAACGCAAGAAAGGCGGGGACTCCTTTACCGTAGACAGCAGCAATGGGCCAATATTTCTGAGAGCTGGAAATCGGATAAAAATTCCCACATTGGGAACGTTTCGCCTGAAAGAATCTATCGGGTACAACTGTTGCTCTCAAACATTTACCATCAGCCGTAGGGCCGAAAAATGGTATGTCAGTTTTACAATAAAAGCTGACAGAATCCCCCCTTTGTATCATGAAGTATGCGAACCGACAGGCATAGATTTAGGAGTTTCCACCTTTGCCACCTTGAGTGACGGTACGGTATACCAACTGCCAAATTCCCTAAAAAAAGCGAAAATCAAGCTAGGGAAACTACAGTACCGCAATCGAAACAAGCAATTAGGCAATAGAAAACTTGGGATTGAAGCCTCGAAAAACGCTCAGAAATTTTATCGCAATCAGGCTAAACAACACGCCGATATTGCTCAGGGGCGACGAGATTTCTTGCAGAAAACAACGACAGAAATCAGTCAGAAGTATGCTCACATCCGCATCGAAGATTTAAATGTTTCTGGGATGGTGGCCAATCACAAACTGGCTTCTTCAGTAGTAGACTCAGGATTTTATGAATTTCGACGCTTTCTCACTTATAAATCTCCCATTTACGGCACTGTTGTCGAACTGGTAGATAGATGGTATCCCTCATCTAAAACTTGCTCAAGCTGCAGCCACGTTCAACCGATGCCACTTCAAGCGCGAATGTTTGTTTGTGAGTCTTGCGGTAACAATTGTCATCGAGACTTGAATGCTGCGATTAATTTAGCATCAGTCCCAAAAGATCGAGTAAGGATGGCTAGTCCTGAATTAACGCCTGTTGAGTAGAAGGAGCCGACTCCCTACGCAGACACAGGAAATAAGTTTTAAGTGTCCGAGATGTCAGTCTTGTCCGCTTTATGTCAATCTTATGTAGCAGTTATGCCTACCTGCAAAGACACCCAAGGAGACCACCGTGAACCAAGGCAGCCCCAAAATATCTTTCAAGCTACCCCGTATTAGTAATTGGCTGATACTGCTGGGCATCGCGTGTTTGTTGGTGTCAATTGGTTTGGGTTGGGTAGTTAAATCAGTGTTGATTGTAGTAGCTTTTTTGTTGCTGACACCTGTGGTCGCATTTTTCGCGCTTCAGTGGTGGCTGAAACGCAATTTAATTGAAGATAAGTGTCCAGTTTGTCAATACGAATTTACAGCTTTAAATCAAACTCAGTTTCAGTGTGCCAACTGCGGCGAACCTCTGCAAATAGAGGAAGGTCATTTTAGTCGCTTGACACCGCCCGGTACGATCGATGTTACCGCAGTAGAAGTATCATCGGTTCAACAGTTAGAAGATTAACCATTGGGAATTGGGAATTGGGAATTGGGCATGGGGCATGGGGCATAGGGCATAGGGCATAAGTTATTTGTTGGTTGTTATTTGCTATTTGCTATTTGCTATTTGTTACCTGTTATTTGGTATTTGTTACTTGTTGGTTCTAATAACCAATTCTCCATGCCCGATGCCCGATTCCCGATGCCCGATTCCCGATGCCCGATTCCCGATGCCCGATTCCCGATGCCCGATGCCCGATGCCAGATGCCCAATGCGCGATGCCCAAAATTACTTTTCCAAGCGCACTGCATACCACTGCAAAAATTTTCCATACCCGACATCTAATTCACAATAAGTATCAATTAAATACTTGGCTTGAGCTTCCACGCCAGATATTTTATCCACCTCCTGCGGCAAATCTTCGTGTTCCTCGGCTAACACGGCTTTCAGCTTTTCTAACAGTTCCGCCGCAGTCAAAAACTGCTCTGGCTGGTTTGTTTCTAACACCACAAAGGTGTCTTCGTCATACAGTGACATAGTTTCAAAGGTTGAGGTTAATTATTTCTAAAGTTTCGTACACTTAAGCGAACCAAAGTATAAACTGCTACACAAATACTAGACAAGTCTCGACATTTGCTTCTTACTTCATCGGGAGCATGGGAGCGGTTATCCCTCAGT
>NZ_JAUBOX010000181.1:0-2949 GCF_036700445.1 Microcoleus sp. T3_B1 | reverse complement strand
AGTGGGTTATAAGCAAACATGACCAACAGGTAGATAATTGTCATCACTATGTTGATGATCGTCTCTGCCATACTGCCGGAAATGACCTGGGCCACTTTGTCGTTGAGCTTTACTCTTCCGCCGATTTCACCGGGGAACCGTTGGGTATAAAATCCGACAGGGAGTTTCAACATATGCCAGAAAAATTGACTGGACATACTGGCAGCTAATTTAATCTGCAACTGTCTTAAATAGCGTCGCTGCTGGGAGAACAAAAACGCTTGAATTAGGGCGGTGAGGAGCATTCCTAGCAGCAATGGACGCAGCCAGTCGGTGCGGTCTTCAACGAGAATTTGATCGACAAATACTTGACTGAACACAGGTAGTACCAGTCCGGGAAATACTAGCAAAAAGCCAAGCAGGACACTGAGCGAAACTGCTCCCACCGAGCTGTGCAAGCGTTCTAGGAGCGATCTCAATACGCTAGGCGGTTGTCCCCCGCGCTTGAACTCCGCTCCCGGTTCCATTGCTAGGATAAAACCGATATATGCCTCGTCAAATTCCTGCAATGAAACCGTGCGTGGTCCGGTTGCTGGGTCGTTGATGTAAACTCGGTCTTTTTCAAAGCCTTCGACTACTAACAAGTGGCTGAAATTCCAGAATGCGATCGCTGGTAGTCGCATTTTAGCCAACTGGGAAGTTTGTTTTTTAAAGGCTTTTGCCCGCAGCCCGTATTGTCTAGCAGCTTTGACGATGCTGGCAGGTTGGCTGCCGTCACGAGAAACGCCACATTCCTGCCGCAGTTTGGCTAGGGGGACAAAGAGTCCGTAATAACTCAGCATGATCCCCAGTGCTGCTGCCCCGCATTCTACTTCTTCCATTTGCAATACGGTAGGGGTTTTAACTCGTTTCTTGGGCTGCTGTTCCATTATTTGACTGAGCCACTGTTTTAACAAGGCATTACTCCTCAATGGTTTCAAGCAAAAACTTAAAAAGGTTGTCTATAAACTGCTTATTTTGTCAAGACAGTGGATAACGGTCTGGTCTGTCGGGGCGACAAGTCACCTATAACGCTGATAGAATAAGCCTCATAGCTCTTATGCCTTGTTGATAATTAGGTAGTTTATGTGGATACAAAGACATTAATTCAACAACAACCTGCCAATTACTAAACATCGAATCGACCCATGATTCACCCCAAAGTCCAATGTAAAAAGTGCTATGACGTGCATATTTTCTGTGATTTTCTGTTTTTCTACTTAGATATTCTTGAACTTGCTTTGACTTAATTTCTATCCCTTGGATTATACTCTTCAAGTATGCTAGTGACAACAAAATTAATAATTTACTCAATCGCTCACCGGTGCAGGGTAAACGCATCTTAATTTCAACCTAAAACATGATAAGATTAAGTATTTAGCTAAATCAAGTGCGTAATTCATAGGTGCGAGCGATGGCGAAAGGGTTTACTTCGACTTTAACTTCCCAACAAAAAACAATAGGTGTATCGAATCCGACAGACTTATTGAACGTTAGTTTTTTAAACCATTTTGAGACCTTGACCGATCCAAGAATAGAAAGAAGTAAAGAGCATTTACTAATAGATATTGTAGCCATTGCGATTCTAGCTGTCATCAGCGGTGCGGATGGATGGGGAGCAATAGAACTCTATGGAAAAGCTAAATATGAATGGCTAAGAGGTTTCCTGAAACTGCCGAATGGAATTCCTTCTCATGATACATTTAGTCGAGTATTTGCTCGACTTGAGCCGAAGCAGTTTCAAGAGTGTTTTTTGAGTTGGATAAATTCAATCACCCAAAAGTTGGAGCTAGAAGTCATAGCCATTGATGGCAAAACAATGAAACAATCTTATGACCGGAATCACAGCCAAAAACCATTGCATATAGTCAGTGCATGGTCTTCATCCCATCAATTAGTTTTAGGGCAAAAAAAAGTCAATAAGAAATCCAACGAAGTGACGGCAATTCCGGCTTTGTTAGAGATGCTAGAAATTGCTGGAAGCATAATAACCATCGATGCTTTGGGATGTCAAAAAGAAATAGCAGCGCTCATAATTAAGAAGAAAGGAGATTATCTTTTAGCGCTAAAAGGGAATCAAAAACTTCTTCATGAAGACGTAAAAAACTGGTTTGAATTAGCTCGCAAAGAAGAGTTTGCTGGCAGAGCATAGCTATTATCAACAAATAGAAGCTGGGCATCATCGAGTTGAAAAAAGACAAATCTGGACGGTGGCAGTCTCGGAGTTGCTACCTCTTCATAATCAATCATTATGGGCTGGATTAAAAACGGTTGTGATGGTCGTAAGTGAAAGACGTTTGTGGAATAAAACTACCACAGAAGTTCGGTTTTATTTAAGTAGTTTAGCCAGTAATGCCGAGAAGATTTCTCAAGCAATTCGCAGTCATTGGGGTATTGAAAATAGCTTACATTGGACATTGGATGTTACTTTTTCTGAAGACAAGAGTTGCATTCGTAAAGATCATTCTCCGGAAAATTTTGCTCTTCTACGGCGTTTAGCTGTCAATTTACTGAAACAGGAAAAAGGATTTAAAGGAAGTTTAAAAATGAAGCGGTATCTGGCGGGAATGGATAATAATTATTTAGTGAAAGTTTTAGACTCTGCCAGCTAACGCTCGAAAACTAAAACTGATTCCCGATCTAAATTGATTCAGCTTTGAGAATTCAGAAGTTCTTAAAGCTCGATTTTACCTTGGTTAATTGCATCAGATTTAAGAGTTTTAAGAAGGGTTTTCTCAGAGACTAGCTCATGCACAAATATGATTTTTTGTCAACTTAATTTAGATGCGTTTACCCTGCTCACCGGTGAGATTAGTCCTTTCTAGGTTATATCCTCCACTCTTAAAGTCTCTGAACATTTCTTCAATTCCAAATCTTTTTGCATAGGCATCAACTGCTGCTTGTATATCTGCCAAGCTGGTCAGAATATAC
>NZ_JAUBOX010000055.1:51950-53784 GCF_036700445.1 Microcoleus sp. T3_B1 | reverse complement strand
TTCCACAAAGAGTAGATTTTCTTGTGGAACAGGCATCTTGCCTGTTCCTAAAAAGCTTATTGACAATGGTGCAACATCTTAGTATAAACCGGGATTCTCGCCACCCCATGCGTCAGCCCTGAAACTGTCGCAAATGTTAATCTAAGCTAAATTATAAAAAATCAACCACCGTTTAATACTAAAACCCGATGTCCCTCACTGAAAAAATCCTCTCCCAACTGCCAGCAGACGCCCTCGGAGGCCTGAGAAAAGTCGATCGACTCTGGGAAAACCTCAAACAAAACACCGCACCAACACCCCAAGCAGTCAAACACAGCCAACAACCCCTGGAAACCCTCGACTTCGACATAGTTATCGGCGGCGGAACCCTAGGAATATTAATCGGTACAGCCTTAGCCGTGCGGGGTTGGCGAGTAGCCTTGATAGAACGCGGCACCCTGCGAGGCCGCGATCAAGAATGGAACATTTCTCGCAAAGAATTAGACGCATTCTTAGAACTAAATTTGCTATCTGTTGAAGAGATAGAAAAGGCGATCGCCACTGAATATAACCCAGCCCGCATCAGCTTTGCCAACACCCCAGACATTTGGGTGCGCGACGTACTAAACATCGGAATAGACCCAGTTTACCTCCTAGAAACCTTGAAACAGCGATTTCTCCAAGCTGGAGGAAAGCTATTTGAAAATACACCATTTAAAACAGCAACCATTCACCCGGATGGAGTGTTGGTAGAATCTGCAAATACCGATACACAACCTGCTACAAACTTATTTAAAACCAGATTATTATTAGACGCAATGGGACATTTTTCGCCCATTGTCCGCCAAGCTAGACAAGGGAAGAAACCCGACGCCGTATGTTTAGTAGTCGGCAGTTGCGCTCAAGGATACCCCAAAAACGACACCGGGGACATATTTGCATCCTTCACCCCAATGCAAAATCAGTGCCAATATTTTTGGGAAGCATTTCCAGCCAGAGACGGCCGCACCACCTACTTATTTACCTACATAGACGCCGACACAGAAAGATTCAGTTTAGAAACATTATTTGAAGACTATTTGCGCTTGCTTCCCCAATATCAAAACGTCGAACTCGAACAGTTAAAATTCCAAAGAGCACTCTACGGATTCTTCCCCTGCTATCGCCAAAGTCCTCTAAAAACGCCTTGGGATCGCATACTCCCAGTCGGAGACAGCAGCGGTAGCCAATCTCCCCTCAGCTTTGGCGGTTTCGGGGCAATGGTGCGCCACCTCAAACGCTTGACTCTAGGAATTGACGAAGCTTTGACAAGCGACAGTCTCAGCAAAAAATCCCTCGCACTTTTGCAACCCTACCAGCCAAATCTATCTGTCACCTGGTTGTTTCAGCGTTCGATGAGTGCTGCGATAAATCAAAAAATAGACCCCAATCAAATCAATCAACTTTTGGCGGCCGTCTTTCAGGTAATGGAAGACTTGGGAGAACCGGTACTCAAACCGTTTCTTCAAGATATCGTGCTGTTTCCGGCTTTGTCCCAAACCCTGTTTAAAACAGCAATTAGCCATCCCGGATTAGTTATGAAAATTATCCCGCAGGTTGGAATAGCTAATTTGCTAGATTGGATGGTTCATTATGTAAATTTAGGAATTTATACGGGATTGCAGCCTTTGGGAAAAGCCGTAGAACCGCAGGTGAAAAATTTAGCACCGGAACAGCAATACTATTTTCACCGATTAGTTGAAGCGTGGCAATATGGCGCTGGAGGCGATTATTAACTGATTAATTGTGGCACGGGCATCTTGCCCGTGGCTAATATCTGAACAGGCAAGATGCCTGTTCCACAACACAATATAAT